>URBA01000124.1 GCA_900545905.1 uncultured Collinsella sp. | reverse complement strand
GCACAGCCACTTGCGCCTATATCGAAAACGACACGCTCGCCATCGCCCACGTGGGCGACTCGCGCGCCTACCTGCTCCACGAGGGTACGCTCATCCGCGTGACCCGCGACCACTCCTACGTAGAGGAGCTCGTGGATGCCGGCGAGATTACGGCCGACGAGGCCCGCGTCCACCCCAACCGCTCGGTCATCACCCGCGCGCTGGGCTCGGATCCCGCCATGTATGCCGACCACTTTACCCTGCACATCGAGGAAGGCGACCGCCTGATTCTGTGCTCCGACGGTCTTTCGAGCATGATTCCCGATAGCGATATCGAGAACATCGCTACGCAGTCCTCGAGCGCACAGATCTGTGTCGACAACTTGGTGGACGCGGCGCTCGCCGCCGGCGGCCACGACAATGTGACCGTGGTGGTCGTCGACCTGGTCGACGACGGCGTCATGCGCGAGGCAAAACGCGTCCGACGCCGCAATGTCACCATCGGCGCCGTCTTGGCCCTTGTCTTTGTGCTGGTAGCAGGCATCTGGGCATACACGGGCGTCACCGGCTCCTATTACTTGGGAACCTACCACGGCAATGTCGCCGTCTGGCGCGGCCTGCCCGGCAAGACGCTCGGGGTCGAGCTCCACTGGCTCGAGAGCGAAACCAGCATCAAGCTGTCCGACCTGCCCGAAGACACGCAAAACCGCCTGAAGGCAGGCATTCCGCAAACGAGTGTCGACGATGCGCAGGACACCATTTCCAAGTACCGCCATCAGATTGACGAGGAGCAGACCCGTCAGGTGATTGACGCGCAAACGATTCGCAACAACACCGATCAGGAATCCACCTCCGAGTCAGATTCCGAGAAAACCGCCGAACAGTCAGCCGAGGCCGAAGCCTCCGATAAGAATTAGAAAGGGAGTGCCGCTTATGAGTCGCCGCAACACCGAACTGCTCTTGCTCATCGCCTCGGCGTTCCCCGTCATCCTGCTCTATGCGATGTACGTGCTCACCGCGGGCGCCACGATTTCCTTTGAGACGCTCGCCGTGCCGATCGGCCTGTTCGCCGCCTTCGCCGCGGCGCATATCGCCGTGCGCATCCTGGCGCCCGGCGCCGACCCCGCCATCCTGCCCATCGTCTTTGTGCTCTCGGGCATCGGCATCACATTCGTGACGCGCCTGGCCCCCGACCTCGCCATCTCGCAGCTCATCATCTTGTTTGTCTCGGTAGCGCTCATGGTGGGAACGCTCGCACTGGTCAAGAACCTCGACGTGGTCATGCGCTACAAGTACACCTTTGGCATTATCGGCATCATCCTGCTGATGCTGCCCATCTTTATCGGCACCACGATCTCGGGCTCCAAGCTGTGGATTCGCATCGCGGGCTTTACCATCCAGCCTGGCGAGTTCGCCAAGGTCTTTATCGTGCTGTTCCTGGCCGGGTACCTGGCCGAGAACCGCGAGCTGCTCTCCATCTCCAACCGCAAGATCCTGGGACTCAAGATTCCGCGCTTCCGCCTGCTGCTGCCGCTGTTTGCCGTGTGGGGCGTGTGCCTGCTCATCGTCGTCTTCGAACGCGACCTGGGCTCGGCCGTCCTGTTCTACACCATCTTTTTGCTGATGCTCTATGTTGCCACGGGACGCTTTTCGTACGTCATCATCGGCCTTGCGCTGCTGGCCGTTGGGGCCGTGGGCGCCTACAAGTTCCTGTCGCACGTTCAGGTGCGCTTCCAAGTTTGGGTCGATCCGTTTAAGGACGCCCAGGGCCAGGGCTACCAGATCGTCCAGTCGCTCTTCTCGCTTGCCGATGGCGGTCTGGTCGGTGTTGGTATCGGCAACGGCATGGCCAACAACATCCCTGTCGTCGAGTCCGACTTTATCTTCTCTGCCATCGGCGAGGAGATGGGCCTTTTGGGCGGCGGCGCCGTGCTCATCCTGTTTATGCTCTTTGCCGTGCGTGGCCTCACCACGGCTGCCCGCGCTAAATCCGACCTCGCCGCCTTTAGCGCCACGGGCCTTACGGCCGCCATCAGCTTCCAGGCCTTTTTGATCGTGGGCGGCGTTACCCGCCTGATCCCGCTGACCGGCGTCACCCTGCCCTTTATGAGCCAGGGCGGCTCCTCGCTGCTGGCGAGCTTTATCATCGTCGCGCTGCTGCTGCGCGCCGGCGACGAGGCAACCGGACGCGAAGCCGAGCTCACCGGCACCGGCACCATGGCCGCCATCACCGATGACCAGGTCGCATCCGCCGCTGCCCCGACCGGTACGCGTTTTGCCAGCGCACCTTCCTACAGCCACGGCAACCACTCCGCGGGTTCTCGCATGCGTCGTCGCCTGCTCGACACGCCTGAGTCTGGCGTGCTCGGCCGCGTGGCACTTGCCAACCGTCTGACTCGTGCCGTGTTTGCTTTCACGGCGCTGTTCGCCATCCTTATCGGCAACCTCACCTATGTCCAGGTCATCAAGGCAAAGGACTACCAGGACATGCCGACCAACAACCACACCATCGCCCGCTCCAAGTACATCCAGCGTGGCTCCATCATCACGTCCGACGGCGTGACGCTAGCCGAGTCGCTGCAGCAGGAGGACGGCACCTACGCCCGTTCCTACCCCAACGGCAACATGGCCGCGCATGTGGTGGGCTACGTGAGCCAGCAATACGGCACCGCCGGCATCGAGAGCGTCATGAACGATACGCTCACCGGCTCCAAGGATTACTCCAGCTGGAACAACGCCATCGCGTCGCTCGCGGGGCAGACTCAGCCGGGCAATACCGCCAAGCTCACCATCGACTCGCGCATCCAGACGGCTGCCGAGCAGGCACTCAAGGGCTTTAAGGGCGCTGTGGTGGTCATGGATCCGCGCACCGGTGCGGTCCTTGCGTGCGCAAGCTCGCCCACCTACGACAACACCAACATCGATGCGCTGCTCCAGTCGGGCGGCGGCGAGGACGGCTCCATGTACGACCGTGCCATGGACGCGCTGTACACCCCGGGCTCGACCTTTAAGGTCGTCACACTCTCCGCGGCGCTCGAAACCGGCACCGCCAGCCTTACCAGCACGTACCAGGCGCCCGGCTCCATGGATATTGGCAACGCGCCGGTCACCAACTCTGCCAACGAGAGCTACGGCACCATCAGCCTGCAGCAGGCCTTCGCTGTGTCGTCCAACGTCGTCTTTGGCCAGGTGGCCAACGAGATTGGCGCCAGCTCTCTCGTCCAGTTTGCCAACGCCTTTGGCTACGGCCAAAAGCTCGGTCAGGATCTGACCACCGCAGCCTCCATCATGGCCGACCCGTCGCTTATGACCGAGTGGGAGACCGCTTGGGCAGGCGCCGGCCAGCCCGTCGGCATGGACCACACGCCTGGCCCGCAGACCACCGTTATGCAGAATTGCGTGATTGCTGCGGCTATCGCCAACAGCGGCGTAGTCATGGATCCGTTCTTTGTGTCCCAGATACTCGCCCCGGACGGAACCGTGGTTAAGACCACGCAGTCCCGCTCGCTGGGCCAGGCTGTCAGCTCTGCCACGGCCGACCAGGTTAAGCAGGCCATGCTCGCCGTCGTCCAGTCCGGTACCGGCACCGATGCCCAGATTCCGGGCGTCAAGGTTGCCGGCAAGACCGGTTCGGCCGAGACCGGCGGCACCAACGTCAACTCTATGTTTGTTGGCTTTGCACCTTACGATTCACCCACGGTTGCCATCTCGGTGGCCTTGGAGGATTACGACAAACACGACGTCGAGGCGGCCAAGATTGCCGGCATCGTCCTGACCGCGGCGCTCGCCGCACAGGGAGCGTGATGCCCATGATCGAATCGGACACCCGAGGCGCGCCGCGGCCGAAGAGTTAGCGGCAACGCGCCACACGGCCCCAGCGGCCACATCGTAGGTACTACACACATCGTTGAGCGAATAGTTATGTTAGGAGCAGGAATGGAACAGAGGGTCCTCGGGGGAAGATACCTCCTCAAGGATAAGGTGGGGACAGGCGGCATGGCGACCGTCTACCGTGCACAGGACCAGGTCCTCGACCGCACGGTTGCCGTCAAGATCATGCTGCCGCAGTATGCTGGCGACGCAACCTTCGCCGCACGCTTTAAGCAGGAGGCCCAGGCAGCAGCCGGTCTCTCCTCCCCCTATATCGTGGGCGTCTACGATTGGGGCAAGGACGGCGACACCTATTACATCGTCATGGAGTACCTGCGCGGTACCGACCTTAAGAGCGGCATCAAGAGCCACGGCGCCCTCGATCCCAAGAAGGTCGCGCAGATCGGCTCGCAGATCAGCTCCGCGCTTTCGGTCGCACACAAGCACGAGATCATCCACCGCGACATTAAGCCGCAAAACATCATGGTGCTGCCCGACGGCAACATCAAGGTCATGGATTTTGGCATCGCACGCGCCAAGAACAGCCACCTCACGCAGGATAACAACGTGCTGGGCACCGCCCACTATGTAAGCCCCGAGCAGACCCGCGGCCAGGACCTCGGCCCCACCTCGGATATCTACTCGCTGGGTGTCGTCATGTACGAGTGTGCCACCGGCCGCGTACCCTTTGACGGCGACGACGCCATCTCGGTCGCGCTCAAGCAGGTCAACGAGCTCCCCATCCCGCCGAGCCAGATCAACTCCGGCGTCGATGCCGACTTGGAGCGCATCATCCTCAAGTGCATGGAGAAGGACCCGGCAAACCGCTTCCAGACGGCCGACGAGCTGCGCCAGGTGCTCAACAGCTACCTTTCCGGCCGTGCCGTCAACGTCTCGGAGCCCACGCGCATCATCGGTGCCGCCGGCGACCTGGGTGCCACCAAGACCCGCGAGCTTTCCGACTCAACGCGCGCTATGGTTCGTCCCGTCTCGGGCGTGAGCGGTCAGAACACCGCCCGTAGCGCTGTCTCGGGCTCCACGGGCTCCTACGAGGTCGAGAAGCCTAAGTCCAACAAGAACAAGATCATCGCCGCCGTGATTGCCGCCGTCGCCGTGATTGGCGTTGTGGTGGCCTTTGCCACGGGCATGTTCAGTGGCGAACAGGTCACGGTGCCCGACGTGCTGGGCAAGGACCAGGAGGCCGCTATTGAGCTGATCAAGGAAGCCGGCCTTGAGGTTGGCACGGTCGACCAG
>URBA01000123.1 GCA_900545905.1 uncultured Collinsella sp. | reverse complement strand
TTCTGCCGCAGACGTTTAAGACGATCATTCCTGCGCTGTTTAGCCAGTGCACGACCGTCATTAAGGACAGCTCGTATCTTTCGGGCATTAACGTGGCCGAGCTTATGTACACGGCAAACGTCGTGATGGCCCACGCGATCGATCTGTCGCAGGTTCTTATGCTTTACGGCCTGGTATTTGCGATGTACTTTGTGCTCAACTTTGGTATCTCGTTGCTGGTGAGGGCGTATCAACGCCGTATTGTGGCCGCATAGTCCTGCTTCCCCAAGCACGGCACCTTGCCCCTCAATCGTCGCTTGCGTACATTTAGTACGCGGCGCTCCTCTTTCGGGGCAATCTGCCGCACTTGGGAAACCGGGACGGTCGTAAGTGACAAAATGGGAATCAGGAATCGCCTATTTCTCATTTGTTAGAAAGGAATCGCGATGAGCGATCTGGAGAATAAGAAGAATCCTGTGGTCATTACCATCGCGCGCGACTTTGGCGCCGAGGGCCACGAGATTGGTCGCATGCTTGCCGACGAGTTGGGGATTCCGCTGTACGATAACGAGCTGCTGGTACGTGCGTCGCTGCGCGCGGGCGAGTCGCTCGACAAGATGGCCGCCTACGACGAGCGTCTGGCCGTGGAGAACATGGCGTTCCTGCCCGACCGCTACGACGCGCGTTCGTACTCGGACAAGTTGTTCCAGAAGATGAGCCAGGTGATTTTGGACCTGGGCGAGACCGAGAGCTGCATTATCGAAGGCCGCCTGTCCGATTACCTGCTGCGTAACAACCCCAACCACATTGCCGTGTTGGTGACCGCACCCTTTGAGGACCGCGTCGAGATCGTGCGTAAGAAGCGTGGCCTCAACAAAAAGAAGGGCGCTAAGCTGGTCAAGCAGCAGCAGAAGGCGCGCGAGGCGTTCTATAAGCGCTACAGCACCGGCAAGTGGAAGATGACGAGCGGTAAAGACATCGTCGTCAACCGCGCCAAGCTGGGCCGCGAGGGCTGCAAGGACGTCATCGCCGCTGCCTACCGCTACAAAGTGGCGCAGCTCGAAGGCTAGCCGATCAAAACCACCACAAAGGGGACAGCACCTTTGTGGTGGTTTTTGTTTTAGGCAGAGGGGAAGGCTTTGGCGAGACCGGCGCGCGTCTGCGTGTCGGTCTTTTGGTAGATAGAGCTCAGGTGGCGCTGCACCATGCGCATCGAGATACCGAGCTCCTCGGCGACCTGCTTGAGCGGGCGTTCATCCTGGGTCACGGCTATGAGCACGTCGACTTCGCGCGGGGTGAGGGCGTGGTTGGCGATGAAGGCCTGGCGCTGCTCCTCGACGGATGCCGCGGCGAGCACTTCTTCTGCCAGCTGCTCGCGCTCGCGCTCCTGCTCGGTTTGGGGTAGGCGGAACAGGCCGGCTGCCACGAATGCCGCGCAGGCGGCGACGAGCAAAACGAGCGCACCGATCATGATGAGGGCAACGTTGCCCGAGGTCACAAGGGCAAGCGAGATGCCCGATGTAGTGAATGCGCATGCATTGTTGGCGGCGCGTCCCATGCCGGCCCAGAGAGCGGGCGCATGCATGTGCGGTGCCAGCTGTGTAAAGGTGGCGGTAAAGAACGTGACAAAAAAGCCCGAGCTCAGGTAAAAGACGACAAGGCCCAGGTTGGGATCGGCACCGGCCTCGACGGCCAGGATGGAAATGGTCGAGAGCACGGCAATGCCGAGCATGACAAGCCCCATGTATCGGCGCTCGGCAAGATCAAAGATAAGACCGGCGGCAAGGCCGCTTGCCGCCAAAAAGAGGCGCGGCCAGGTCTGCACGGCAATGGTGCCGTGGGCGTTGGAGAGTGTGACCACGTTGTCGAGGGTCGAGAACAAGCAGGCAAGAATCATGACGAGCGCGATGCTCCAGCATGCCTGTTTGGCGAGGGCATGAGAGGGCTCAACAAAGGGATTGATGGCGGGGCTGGAGCTCTCGGCAGCCTTTTGGGGAACGACGCTGAGGGCGGAGATGGCGATCGTCGCTGTGCCAAGGACGATGAGCTCTGCGATACCGCCGCAATTGAGCAGGTTGACGGCGAACTGTATCAGGATGCCCGCGGCATAGGCCGCTCCCGCACCGGTGGCGAGCTTGGGATCATCCTGAAATGCCAACGAAAAGGCGTGGTGAGTGGCGGCGCCCAGCAGGCCGAGTCCAAAGAACGCCACGCACCCCAGAATCTCGAGGGCAAGCGGGCCCGTGGGGGACTGGATCTGGGTCAATCCCAGGATGGCGACGGGAACAGCGGCGTTGGCGGCTGCCAATGAGTGGCCTTTGCGCTGTGCGAGCCCGAGCAGCGGCGCATATCCGATAAAGCCGAGTACACTCGCGCCCAGAATAAAGCCCTGTGCGATCACAACGCGTTCGGCACCGGCGAGCAGCCCGACGTTGACGTCGAAGCGAAACTCGGCGGCAAGGAAGGCGAAGGTAAACAGTGCGAGTGCCAGAAGCGCGTTGATTTTAGGCTTGCTCAGATTCAAGGACAGTCCTTTGGGTGGACGGAATAGTCGTGTCCTCGATTGTAGCGTCCCTGGGACGCGTGTGACGACAACGAAATCATATTGAATTAAACCGCAGGTAGAGGCCTAGGTTCGCATCTACGAACCTAGGCATATGGAGTCATTTGGCACATCTTGGTGGTACAGGACCGCCACAAAGGGGACAGGCACCTTTGTGGCGGTATGTCCCTACGACCAAGGAGGCCGTTATGAACGGAAGTCACTTCGATAAGCAAACTCAGCGTGAGCGCACCTGCTCGCTGGTTCACGGTACTTGGCGTTGTGTGGGTGCCAAAATCGCTTGCGCCGGCGCGTGTGCGCTTATGGTCGGTCAGTTGCTGCTGCCGAGCGTGGCGCTGGCGACGGAATGCGCCGATCCCGCCGCTGGGACGGATGAGGTTGCCGCGGCTCCGGTGACGCCGACGGTTGCGGAGGATGCGGCCGCAACGACCGCGCCTGCAACCGATGCTGCTCCGGCGGCGCAAGCCACCGCTGAGCCTCAGCAGACGGCCCCGACTGGCGCCACCGATGAATCCAACGATGCGGCACCCGCTGAACAAAATACTCCCAGCGACAACGCCGCCACGCCGGCGAATGACGCCATCATGCCCCGCGGTGTGACTGATGTTGTTGGCGGCAGCGACGTTAGGGTCAATACGACCGTGGTTTCCCGCTACACGGACTGCGCGCTTCCGAGCAATGTCACACTCGAAAAGGGCCAGTCGTATACCTATGATTTTCCCGATGTTGAGGGCGGCATGCCGGATGAGCCGCTCTGCGAACTTGTCGAAACCAAGTACTACCGGGCCGATGCTGCTTCGGGCACCCTGGCTGAAGTCCAGGACACATCTATGTCCGATGTGACGGCCCGCTTTGAGCCTGTTGGCGATTACATGAGGCTGACGCTGACCTTTACGGGTGGCGCGGCAGGCGGCTCGTATCGACTCACGCGCAATGAGGCTCTCTATATTGGCACGGCACTGGAGTATACCGGAACTGACTATGAAGGCAGCTCGACTATCCTCAACGAAACCAGGTACGATTATTACCTCCGCTACGTCATCAAGAGCGAAATTACGCTCGTTGCATCGGAAAACGAAGCCCTCCATAACCTGGACGTCAACGACGTGAAGACCGACTACGCGCCCGGCGAGGCGCCGCGCGCGACCGCGACGATCCCCGCTGCTGACGCCGACAAGTACGAGATCGCCTATGAGTGCTGGGAAGAGATGGAGCTCGATATGGAATCCGGGGAGTCGGTACCCGTTGCCTTCTGGTATTCCGACCCCGCGAAGTACACGCCGGGCATGAAGAAGATTGACCACTTCGAAGAGGGAAAGTTCTACATGTACTCCGTTGAGCTGAGGCTCAAGGGCGACAATACCGTGGCCGATGACTGCAATATGAACGTCAACGGTCATTGAGCGCACCACATCAAGACCGTCAACGGCGTCTTCGCGCCAAACGCTGACAATATGCTGTGCGAGCAGCCGATCGACGAATGGCGGGCCATCGACGTTATCGAGATCAACGGTGCCACGACCACCTTCAAGGCGGGCGATAAGCCGGTCTTTACGGCGAATGTTCCGACGGGCTCCAACTCCCTTCCTCAGTGTGAGTTCTGGACGGGCAGCGATGGCAGCGAAGTGAACTCTCAGAAGTTCTGGGATCAGAACATCACGAACCACATCGATGCCTTTAAGCCTGGCGTGACCTATCGCTACGGCATCTACCTTAAGTCGGCGCGCGGCTTCTACTTTACGCCCAACACCAAGCTGGTGATCAACGGCCAGGAGTGCGGCTACCAGGTCGCGGATAGCGTATCCGATGAGGACAGCGGCTGGATTTACACCCTGTGGCTCAACACCGATCTGACCTTTACGCTTGAAGCCACGCCGACTCCCGATCCGCAGCCTACGCCGGATCCCAAGCCGACACCGCAGCCTGAGGTTAAGCCCGAGACCAAGCCCGAAGTGAAGCCCGAGACCAAACCCGCGGCCAAGTCGCCCACGACAACCGCCACGACCAAGACGGTTGAGAAAACCACGCAGGCCAAGAAGAGCGATGCTGTCCTGGCTACCACGGGGGATACCACCGCGATGACGGTCGCCGCCCTAGGCATCGCCGGCGCAACCGTCGCCGCCGCCGGCCTCGCCGCGACAAAGCGCCGCAAACGTTAGAGCTGGGTGACGGCTCTCGTTCTCGGCCTCAGCAAAATCTCAATCTGTAACACCAAACTGCCCAAAACGCCTCTAGATGTTACAGATTGAGATGAACCGAATGGCCGCCAATCTAATGTCTCGATCTGTAACACCAAGCGGGGAATTTGACCTCTAACTGTTACAGATTGAGACAAAGCGGGGGCGGCTGGCACAATATCTCGATCTGCAACAACTACAAGGCTCAACGGGCTCCAGGTGTTACAGATTGAGACAAAACGAGCAAGCAAGTCCCAAACCACCACAAAAGTGCCTGTCCCCTTTGTGGTGGTTTGGGCGGCCGGCATAGAAAAAGTCCCCGCTGGGCGTGTGCTCGACGGGGACTTTGCCGTTTGATGGCTAGCGCTGTAGGTGATTACTCTGTCTCTTATACACATCTCCGAGCCCACGAGACT
>URBA01000122.1 GCA_900545905.1 uncultured Collinsella sp. | reverse complement strand
CGAGATGCAGCGTAGTCTCGTGGGCTCGGAGATGTGTATAAGAGACAGCATCTGCCCCATCATCGCTCCTTTCAGCGAAAGCTTTACGTTGCTTCACTGTACGGTTTAGTAACGATGCCGCCAAGGATCATTTCTTGTTGGAATCTACAACGATTTTTGATCTGATTTTTCCATCTATCAGCAGGTATTTGAACTATTTATCGCATCAAAGGCATACGGATGTGCGATTATCCTATTTATACCTGTACTTATTGTATTGATTTACAAGGTGATGTTGATGCTATACACCATCTCGGACTTCTCACGGGAATATGAGGGCTCGGTCCGTCTAATCGCCGGCAGCGATGGCGTCTCGTGTGCCGTCTCTGGCGTCGGGATCCTCGATTATGAACTCATGCCCGGCCTCAAGAGCAAGTACCAGCGCGTCAACTTCAGCTCAGACGAGATCGTCCTCAGCACCTTCCTCTATGCGAAGGACGACCCGTACCTCATCACTGAAGCCGTGAAATACCTCGTCGCCAAGGGGACGAGCGGTCTCCTCATCAAAAACGTCCTGCACATCCCGATTCCCGACCAAGCCATCCGCTACGCCAACGCGCGGCACTACCCGGTCTTTCTCACGACCGACGACTCACTGTTCTTTGACAGCGTCATCTACGAGGTCAAACGGCATATCGAGCAGCTCGCGTCCATCGACTTCGCACAGCGCGAGATCGATGCCCTGAGGACAGACGTATCGCCCGAGTCCATCTGCCGACGCATCCGAGGCCTCAACCCGTCATTTCTGGACGAAGCGGTCGCCCTGTTCGCATCGTTTGCAGAGTCCCTCGACCCGCGCACGTTTTTGCAAATCGAACGTCTCTGTGCAAAATCGACCCTCGCCGGATGCCACAACATGCTGGCACCCTATGACGGAGGATTGCTATTCGTAGCGACAAGCGACTCGGAGCAGACGCTCGATGTGGAGCGAATCGTGCAGGCGCTCACGGAGCTCATCGAGGCTAGCGGCATCGATGGCGGAGCGGAAGGGCTCGGCATCAGCGATATTCTGTTTGGAGACGAGGCGGTGGCGCAGGCGATCTCGCAGGCGATTTACGCACAGCGCCTATCTTGTCAACGAGCCGAGGGTCCCGTCCGCTATACGCAGCTCGGCATCCTGAGAACCGTGATGCCTTTTGCGGAAACCCCGGAGATGCGATCGTTCTCGGAGGCGATTCTCTCGCCGATACGCGAGCACGACAGTGAGCATGGCAGCGAGCTGGAATCCACGCTCGCCGCATTCATCGAGAACGACCGACGTATCGAGCGAACCGCCAAGCAGACTGGCCAGCACCCGAACACGATTCGATATCGCCTCGATAAGGTGACGGCTCTCACCGGACTGAGCTACAAATGCGCCCCGGAGATGGAGCAGCTGTCGCTCGCCTACGCCATCGAACGCGCTCGCTCGCTTCAGTAAGCCCACCCCACCTTGAGGTTAGGAACGGCGGGCACGGAGCTTTTCGTAGCCGTCGGCGAAGAAGGCGACCGTGGCGGCGTCGGCCTCGGCGGCGTCCGTCTCGGTTGCGGGGACCACGCCGTGCTCGTCGCTCACCAGGAACAGCGCGCCCTTAAGCTGCGCGGGAATATCTACGCGCGTGACCGGGATGCCCTTGGTCTGGGCCAGCTGCTCGATGAGTGTCGCCGTGCCGCACAGGCACTCGTCCGCTGGCGCCACAAAGGCAAGCTCGCCGTTATCGACGGCGGCGAGCAGCTCGGGCGCCACGCCGGTCTCGTCGGCTTCGGAGCGGGCCTCGGCGGAGCGGGCACGCAGCGCCTTGGCCGACGTATCGGCGAGCGGCTCGTACTCCCCCACTGTCATGGCGGCGTTGCCGTTGATGTCGATCACCAGCATGAGCACACCGTCGTGTGCGGTGTAATCGCCCTCGGCTAGTGACCACTCAACGTGCTGCTTGGCCCAGCTGAGCATGTTATGGGTAAGCGGCTCGCCCTGCACCAAGCGCTCGGACAGCGCACGAATGTGGCGGTTGAGCATGGGCACCTTTTTGTTGGACATGCGCCAACGGCAGACAAGCGCGGGCTTGTCGAGCGTAAACTTCTCGACCGCCTCCTGATTGGCGCAAAAGTCCTCGTACGCACGCTGATCCTCGGCATTGCCAAACAGCTCGGCATCATCAATCTGGGGCATGGTTGTACCTTTCGTGTTAGTCATTCCGTCCTCTTATACCAAAAAGACGGCCCTCCAAACGGAGCAGCCGTCTTTTGCAGAGATTATTTTGAAGGCATGGTGAGTCCAAGGACGGGTCAACATCCCGTCCACCTCAGTCAACCAAGCTGGTCGGCGAGGGTTGCCCAGGTGCCGCAGATTGCCGTGAAAGAGGAGCGACGCGTACTTGGGTACGCGAGCGACGAATGAACGGCAAGGTGCGGTGGCTGGGCAAGCCGCAGCGCCACCTCCCTACTTAGTGGCGGAAGTGGCGGGCGCCCGTGAACACCATAGCAATATTGTGCTCATTGCAGGCCTGGATGCTCTCGTCGTCGCGCTTGGAGCCGCCGGGCTGAATGATGCAGGTCACGCCATGCGCGGCAAGCACGTCCACGTTGTCGCGGAACGGGAAGAACGCGTCGCTTGCACAGGCAAAGCCGCCCTTCTCCACGCCCTCGCGCTCGCAGAAGTCCTCGGCACGCTCGCAGGCCAGCAGCGCAGAATCCACGCGGTTGGGCTGACCCGGGCCCATGCCAATGCCGGCCTTGCCCTTGGAAATCAGGATGGCGTTGGACTTAACGCCCTTGCAGACCTTCCAGGCAAACTCAAGCTCGGCCATCTCGGCGTCGGTGGGCTTGCGGTCGGTGGGGAACGTAAAGGTCGCGGGGTCCTCGGTCACATGGTCGACCTCCTGCACCAGCATACCGCCGTCGATGGAGCGCAGCTCCACCTGGGCACCGTGGTCCACGCCGCCGGTGGCCAGCACGCGCAGGTTGGGGCGCTTAGCCATGCGCTCGAGCGCATCATCGGTGTAGCCCGGGGCGATGATGACCTCGACGAACTGCTTGTTCTGGTCGGCGAAGTGCTCGACCAGCTCATAGGGAACCTCGCGGTTGCAGGCGATGATGCCACCGAAAGCGCTCTTGGGATCGCAGGCGAAGGCGCGGTCGTAGGCGGACGTGATATCGTCGGCCACGGCAGAGCCACAGGGGTTCTGATGCTTGAGGATCACGCAAGCAGGCTCATCGAACTCGCGAACCAGGTTCCAGGCGGCGTCGGCGTCCAGGTAGTTGTTGTAGCTGAGCGGCTTGCCCTGGATCTGCTCGGAGCCCACGAGCGGGAACTGCGAGCTCGCGGTGTTCTCGCAGCCATCGGCAAAGCGGTAAACCGTGGCCTTCTGCTGCGGGTTCTCGCCATAGCGCAGGTCATCGACCTTCTCCAGCGAGATCTCGAGCTTGGCGGAAGTGTCGGCCACGTCGCTTGCCTGGGCGGCAAGCCAGCGGGAGATAGCCGTGTCGTAGGCAGCGGTGGTCTGGTAGACCTTCACCTGCAGGCGACGACGGGTGGAAAGCGTGGTGCAGCCACCGGTCTCGTGCATCTCGGCCAGGACGGCATCATAGTCGGCCGGGTCGGAGATGACGGTAACGCTCGCGGCGTTCTTGGCAGCAGAGCGCAGCATAGAGGGGCCACCGATGTCGATGTGCTCGATAGCGTCCGCGAAGGTGACCTCGGGGTTGGCGACGGTCTTCTCGAACTCGTACAGGTTGACGACGACCAGGTCAATCAGCTTAATGCCGTGCTGAGCGGCCTCCTGCATGTGCTGCTCGGAATCGCGGCGGGCAAGCAGCGCGCCGTGAACCTTGGGGTGCAGCGTCTTAACGCGGCCGTCCATCATCTCGGGATAGCCCGTGAACTCCTCGATGGGGGTTACGGGAACGCCCGCGTCCTCGATGGCACGAGCCGTGCCACCCGTAGAGATGATCTCGACGCCAAAGTCGTCAACCAGCGTCCGTGCGAAATCGACGACGCCCGTCTTATCGGTAACCGAGATCAACGCGCGTGCGATCTTCACATCAGATCCCATGCAGTCCTCCTGTCTGGTACGCCGCCGTGCTCTGTGAGTCGGTGATACGTCGATCTGCAGCGCTCGCGCAGCGGCATTGAAAATACTGATTCAATGTAGCGCATCGAGCGCATCGATGCACCCCGCAACGCACGGCTGTGCAGAAAAAGTTTGCGAGCGAAGGGGATGGACACGGCATCGGGCACGGTGAGTTCATGGAACACAGGGGCACCATAATTAGATGCCAATGGCGTGGTAGAACTGTGCTCGATATGTATCCGCAATAGAAAGAGGCACCATGGTCTCGCGGGTTCTCTACCGACCGTTTGATACCGAAGATTTCGACGCCATCGCACTGATTCTGCAGCAGCTTTGGCATAACAATTCGGATAACGATGAGTACAACCGCCTTGAGGCCGCGTGCGACCTCGCCTATTGCCTTTCGTCGTCGACGTTTTCACAGGTTGCCGTAATCGACGGTCAGGCGCGTGGCATTTCGCTCGCGCGTGCGGGACAGAGCTCCGGCGCCACTATCAACGAGCATTGGATGGATACCGAACGCGCGCTGCTATCGCAGATGCGTGAGCTAGAGCCCGATGCGTGCGCCGAGTATCTCTCGTTTGTGCGCGCAACCATCCGAACCAACAACCGCCTGCTCGAGAGCAGCCCGTTGCCGCACGACAACGAGGTCACGCTGCTTGCCGTGGATCGCGATGTCCATGGCCTGGGCGTTGGCACGGTTCTGCTCGATGCCGCCGTCTCGCACCTGTCCTCGCTTGGAGCGACGAGGGCGCACCTGTACACCGACTCCAACTGCTCGTGGAAGTTCTACGAGCTGCACGGCTTTAAGCGCACGGCCACGCACCGCGCCAACCGCGAAGAGCGCCGTCACGACATGCCGCGCGAAAGCTTCCTCTACGAACTCGATCTAACAGCCTAAACCTGGCAGTTAGGGACGTTCCTTTTGTGCCGGCACCCTGGGACACTCCTTGGCAGCAGCCACACCTAGTCGTTGGGGACGTTCTTAAATGATTAGTCGCTGGGGACAGTCTCTGTCTCTTATACACATCTCCGAGCCCACGAGACTACGCTGCATCTCG
>URBA01000121.1 GCA_900545905.1 uncultured Collinsella sp. | reverse complement strand
TTCGTCCTGCGGAGTGTCCGCGAAGGTTAGCCCTCAGATCCTGCTACGACTACGTCCTCAGATTGTGTGGGCGGATGAAGGACGTAGTTGGCCGGGTATTCCGTCCCTTTCGCTGTTTCGCGGCTTTGCCGCGAAAAGCGCGTTACTTTGGGATGGGTGGGGAACGTGGTTGTTGCGGCAACTGATCCCCGCCACAAATTACCCTTGGCATACTTGCGCGAAAGCCTACTGGTGCTACACTTGCAAGTGCTGTTTCAGGGCGGGGTGAAATTCCCCACTGGCGGTAAATCGGGCGGTGCCAAAGGGGTGCCGTGGCGCAGGCGAGGCGTCTGCGACCGAGCCGATGAGTCCGCGACCCGTGTGTGCGTTGGTTCGCATGCCGGCTGAACTGGTGAGATCCCAGTACCAACGGTTAGAGTCCGGATGAAAGAGGCAGGTGATCTTATGTCTGAACAGTCGCAGCATATCCATTTTGAGAACACGAATAGGTGGAGCACCAAACAGCTCGTTACCATGGCGCTGATGTGCGCCTTGGGCGCCCTGTTTATGTACGTGCAGCTGCCCATCCTTCCTTCGGCGCCGTTTTTGACGTATGACCCGTCGCTGGTGCCGGCGATGGTGTGCGGTTTTGCGTATGGTCCTGGCGCCGGCACTGCTGTTGCCGCCATGGCGATCGTTATCCATGCGCTCACCACGGGTGACTGGGTCGGCGCGCTTATGAACCTGGTTGCCACGCTGGGCTACATTCTGCCCGCGGCTACCGTTTACCAGAAGATGCACACCTATAAGGGTGCCGTGATTGGCCTGGTGCTCGGCGTCATTGCCGCTACGGCGCTGTCTATGGTCGCAAACCTTACCATTGGCGTTTGGTTCTGGTATGGCTCGGTCGATGCGATCGCCCCGCTCATGATTCCTGCCGTACTGCCGTTCAACCTTATCAAGACCGTGCTTAACTCGGTGTTGACGCTGGCGGTGTATAAAGCAGTCTCCAACCTCATCACGCCTAAAAAGGACCAGGTCAAAGGCCGCGCATGATTGAGTGTCGAGGCGTTTCCTTTAGCTATGACGGTGCCGTGTCGGCACTCGACGGTGTCGATCTGAACATCGAGGACGGGGAGTTTTTCTGCATCCTCGGTGGCAATGGGTCGGGCAAGTCGACGTTTGCCAAGCATCTGAATGCGCTGTTGCAGCCCGATGCGGGCACGGTACGCATCAACGGCATGGATGCGTCTGACCCCGAGCTGGTCTACGACATTCGTTCGACCGCGGGCATGGTATTCCAGAATCCCGACGACCAGCTGGTGGCAACGCTTGTCGAAGATGACATTGCGTTTGGTCCCGAAAACCTAGGCGTGCCATCGGTACAAATTGCGCAGCGCGTACGCGAGGCGCTGAAGGGCGTGGGCCTGGTGGGCTTTGAGCGCCACGAGACCCACGCGCTTTCGGGCGGCCAAAAGCAGCGCGTGGCGCTTGCCGGCGTGCTTGCCATGGAACCGCGCGTGCTCATATTGGACGAGGCCTCCTCGATGCTCGATCCGCGTGGACGCAAGGGTCTCATGAAGGCTTGCCGCGCGTTGCACGATCGCGGCATGACCATCGTGATGATTACGCACTTTATGGAAGAAGCCGCCGAGGCAGATCGCATCGCGGTGTTTCAGGCGGGACGAGTTGCCATGTTGGGCACGCCCGAGGAGATTCTGACGCGGGCAGATGAGCTCGCGGAGCTCAACCTAGATATGCCGGCGTCGTGCCGTTTGGGCATGGCGCTTCGTGCGAAGGGCGTGCCCGTTCACGCGCAGGTGCGCGAGGTGGATATGGTCGCCGAGGTTGCGCAGACTTATGCCGAGCGAAGTGGGGCAGACATCGCGGGGCAGTCTTCCGTATCCCAGTTGGAAATCGCTGACGGCACTGTTCCGGTAGACAACGAGGACAACGCGTCGGAGCCCGTCATCGAGCTAGCCCGTGTTTCGTACAGTTATTCGCTCAGTCCGCGCGAGCGCCGCCGCTGGCATAAGCGCTCGGCCACTGCGGGCAAATCGAGCAAACAGGCTCTCTGGGGAAACGACCCCAGCAGTCCGTGGGCGCTGCGCTATGTATCGCTGACGGTGCGTCGCGGCGAGTTCCTGGGTTTGGCAGGTCATACCGGTTCGGGTAAGTCGACGCTGGTCCAGCATCTCAACGGTTTGATTCGTCCCCAGGAGGGAAGCGTTTGCGCGCTGGGGCTCGACCTATCAAACAAGAAAGACGCCGCCGCTGTTAAGGCCAAGGTCGGCGTGGTGTTTCAGTATCCTGAGCGTCAGCTGTTTGCCGAAACCGTGGCGCAGGACGTGGCGTTTGGTCCGCACAACCTTGGCTTGCCGCAAGATGAAGTCGACCGTCGTGTCGAGTCATCGCTCTCGCGCGTGGGCCTCGACCTTTCCACGGTCGGCGACAAGAGTCCCTTTGAGCTTTCGGGCGGTCAGCAACGGCGTGTGGCATTCGCCGGCGTGCTCGCCATGGAGCCCGAAGTCCTGGTGCTCGATGAACCCATGGCGGGGCTCGATCCGGCTGCGCGCAGGGATTTCCTTGAGCTTATCGATCGACTTCACCGCGATGGCCTGACCGTTGTCATGGTTTCGCATAGTATGGATGACCTGGCCAATTGCTGCGACCGCATTGTCGTAATGAACGAAGGCGCGGTGTTTGCCGAGGGAACCCCCGCGCAGGTGTTTGCGCATGCCGATGAGCTCAAGTCGATCGGCTTGGGCGTTCCCGCCGCCCAGCGTATGGCGCTGGCGCTTACGGAGGCGGGCGTGCCGCTGCGTCGCGGCGGGCTCTATACGGTTGAGTCGCTGGCAGACGAGTTGGTGGACCTGCTAATCGGTCGCTCGGGCGGTCCTTCTAACGTCGCGGACATTGCTAAATCCAAGACGGTCGCGCGAGAGGAGGGTTGCTAATGGAGGCGTTTTCGTTTGGCAGCTACTATCCCGGCGATAGTGCGATCCACCGCCTGGACCCGCGCACCAAGCTGCTCCTGGGCTTTGTGTTTTTGATCACGACGCTGACCGTCGGCGGTTTCCGCGGATTGGCCCCTGTCACAGTTTTCGTCGCGCTGATCTATACCGTGTCCCGGGTGCCGACTCGTCGCGCTCTGTCGTCGATGGCGCCGCTGCTGGCAATCGTCGTCGTGGTCGCGGTGCTCAACTTGTTTACCGATCAGAGTGGGCGCATCCTGTGGCAGCTCGGCTTTCTGCAGATAAGCGAGGGCTCACTGCGTTCTGCCGCCTTTATGGCGTGTCGCCTGACCCTGATGATGGCCGGCATGAGCGCCATTACGCTCACCACGCCTACGCTCGACCTCACCGCGGGCTTTGAGCGTCTGCTCGCACCGTTTGCGCGCGTGGGGCTCCCTGCGCATGAGCTCGGCATGATCATGGGCATCGCGTTGCGCTTTATGCCGCAGTTTGCCACCGAGATGAAGCAGACGGCGGACGCGCAGGCAAGCCGCGGTGCACGCGTAACGGGTGGCCCGCTCGGCGGCGTGCGTATGCTCGGCAGTGTGGCGATTCCACTGTTCACGGGCGTGTTCCGTCATGCCGAGACGTTGTCTGCCGCCATGGATGCACGCTGCTATCACGGCGAGCAGGGCCGCACGCGTCTGCATGCACTTGCATTTCGCCGCGGGGATGCGCTGGCTGCGGTTGTGACGATGCTGCTGTTTGCGTGTGTCATCGTCGTCAACCTTCAACTTGTTTAGGCGCGATTCGAGCGCAAGAAAGGGGTCCCTATGACCGACAACGACCGCACGGCTCAGCTTGAGCGCGCCTGTTCGTATCTCAGGCGCATTCCGGCGTGGTATCTGGCCACGACCGATGTGACCGACGGGCATCAGCCTCGCGTGAGGCCGTTTTCGTTTGCCATGGTCGATGACGGTAAGCTGTGGTTTTGCACGTCGCGCGACAAGGATGTGTGGGCGGAGCTGAGTGCGAATCCCAAGTTTGAGCTCTCGGGCTGGAAGCCGGGGGAATGTTGGATCGTGTTGACCGGCGAGGCCGCACTTGAGGACGACGCGGTTGCGAGCGACAAGGTGCGTCAAGCGGGTTTTAAGCACATGGTGGGCATCGGCGAGGAACACGAGAGTGCCAACGACGGCCGCCTTGCTTTCTTTTCGGTCCGCAACATTGCCGCGCGCTTCTGTGATATCGACGGCAGCGAGGAGCGCCTGGAGCTCTAACGTTTACCAACCAGTCAAATGAGCTAGCGGCAGGAGGAACCGTGGACGGATTGAATACGGTGTTGGAGTATCTGAC
Organism: uncultured Collinsella sp.; assembly: GCA_900545905.1. GTDB lineage: Bacteria > Actinomycetota > Coriobacteriia > Coriobacteriales > Coriobacteriaceae > Collinsella. The sequence continues at coordinate 920 of URBA01000121.1, read as the reverse complement.
GTCGGTGCCGGCATGGTATTTGGCGACGAGCGTTGACGGACAGCCTCATGTGCGTCCGTTTTCGTTTGCGCAGATCCAGGATGGCAAGCTGTGGTTTGTAACAGCGCGCACCAAAGATGTGTGGCAAGAGCTGCTGCAAAACCAGCGCTTTGAGGCCACGAGTTGGTGGCCGGGCCATGGCTGGCTTATCTTGCGCGGGCGTGCCGGCTTGGATGACCGGGCTTTAGGCGAAATGCGCGAAGCCGGGTGGAAGCATCTAGAGCACCTGGGCGAGCACTATGAGGGGCCTAACGACCCCACGCTCGTCTTCTTTAGCGTCGAGGATCCCGAGGCTTTTATCTGCAATCACGACGAATGGGTGCCGGTCGAGCTCTAGCCAGCTGGCTCATCCTAACAACTTGGTTTTCGCATGGGCGGGCCCCGTATTGCTCGGCGCCGTTAGGAGCGCCGGTCAATACGGGGCCCGCTCCATTTGTCAATTCCTTCAAGCGAATGTGTCGGGATTGTTTCAATGCATGAATATGCAAGCCATTTACGTATTCATGCATCTTTTGGTGCTAAAGTTTCAACCCACTTCATAACGACCACTGCGAAATGCGCATCGGTGCATAAATCGCAGACAAGGAGTCTGATATGTCTTTGAAGGTTGGAATCGTCGGCGCGGCTGGATATGCCGGAGCCGAGCTCATTCGCCTCGTGCTCGGCCATCCCGAGTTTGAACTTGTTGCCATTACGTCCAACGCCGATGCCGGCCAGCCGTTGTCTGCGGTGTACCCGAGCTTCACCGGCGTAAGCGATCTTGTCTTTACGACGCATGATACCCCCGAGCTCAAGAACTGCGACGCGGTCTTTTTGGCCGTGCCGCACACGGCTGCCATGGCACAGGTGCCCGCGCTGCTTGCATCGGGCGTCTCCTGCTT
>URBA01000120.1 GCA_900545905.1 uncultured Collinsella sp. | reverse complement strand
GACGCTGCAAACGCCCCTAAGCGGCAATCTGACGTTCAATCGTCGGTCGCGTACCAAAGTACGCTTCCCTCCTCTTTCACGTCACCTTGCTCGCTTAGGGACGTTTTCGCTGACGTGAGCTCAGCCTGCGACGGTGCCTAATTGGTTATCCGCACAAAAAAGGAGGCCTCCGCGGCGATGCGGAGGCCTCCTTTTTGTGCACGGTGTACTTTTGAGTGTGCAGGTGGGGGAGTTGTTACTCCTCGACGATCTCGGTGATCGCGCCAGCGGGGCAAGCGTCCTGGCAAGCGCCACAGGCGACGCAGGAGTCCTCGTCAGCGACGGTAGCGACGTCCTGGAGCTCCAGAACGCCAGCGGGGCAGGAGTCGACGCAAACGCCACAAGCGATGCACTCGTCGGCATCAATTACGGGATGAGCCATGGTAGTTTCCTCTCTGTTGACCGACGCTACAGGCGATGCGCGTCGGTTTGATTCGGGCAAAAACATACCACGGGAGCGACCGTTTGCAATACCCTCTGACCGGCATCTTCATACCGTTCGCCGAGTATGCCACGGCTTACTAAAAAACATGCAGGTGAGGCCGTTGAGCTGCGCAAATGTTAGCTACAGGTGACTTGAAATATAGGGCGATTGAGTGTGTTTGCGGAAACCGCATCCCGTAATCCACGTCCAAAACGGGACACGGTTTCCGGTTGGACCGCCCGGCGGAAACTGCGTCCCGGAATCGGTACTCAAACTGGGATGTAGTTTCCGGTCGAGCCTTCAAGAGGAAACTGCGTCCCGGAATTTACGCTCAGACTGGGTCGCGCTTCCCCCGGGGTCGCTCCAAGGCCCCCTGTACGGCTTCAGGCTCACACCTCAGCCATCTCTACATAGATCTCAATAGATTTGCCGAGAACTCAATCAGCGCATCTACCTGCGCATTTAAGAACCTAAACTCTCAGCAATAAGAAATCTTATATGAATTGACTTAGATTTTGTATATTCCAGCCCATAAGGGGATACACTACATCCTGAAAGACAAGCCGAAGCGTCGCGCGGCAGTCCGCCGACGCGGCGCGAACGCACAAGAGAGAGGGAATTTCTAATGGGTAAGATTCTTGGTATCGACCTTGGTACTACCAACTCCGCTATGGCCGTTCTCGAGGGCGGTTCTCCGACCATTATCGTGAACGCCGAGGGCGACCGCACCACCCCGTCCGTCGTGGGCTTCCGTGCCGACGGCGACCGCGTCGTGGGTAAGGCCGCTAAGAACCAGGCTGTCACCAACCCCAAGAACACCGTGTTCTCCATCAAGCGCTTCATGGGCCGCAAGTACTCCGAGTGCACCTCCGAGATCAAGACCGTGCCGTACGAGGTCAAGGAGGGCCAGGGCGGCCGTGCCGTCGTCAACATCGAGGGCAAGGATTACACCGCCGAGCAGGTGAGCGCCATGACGCTCGCGAAGATGAAGGCTGACGCCGAGAAGTATCTGGGCGAGACCGTTACCGACGCCGTCATCACCGTCCCGGCCTACTTCAACGACGCCCAGCGTCAGGCCACCAAGGACGCCGGTAAGATCGCCGGCCTCAACGTCAAGCGTATCGTCAACGAGCCGACCGCTGCTGCTCTGGCCTATGGCCTGGACAAGCAGGGCTCCGACCAGCGCATCCTGGTCTTCGACCTGGGCGGCGGCACCTTCGACGTCTCTATCCTCGACCTCGCCGACGGCGTGTTTGAGGTTCTGTCCACCTCGGGCGACAACCACCTGGGCGGCGACGACTGGGATCAGCGCGTCATCGATTGGATGGCCGATAAGTTCCAGCAGGAGAACGGTGTCGACCTGCGTCAGGACCCCATGGCCCTGCAGCGCCTGAAGGAGGCCGCCGAGAACGCCAAGAAGGAGCTCTCCGCAGCCCAGCAGTCCACCATCAACCTGCCGTTCATCACCATGAACCAGTCCGGCCCGCTGCACCTCAACTACACGCTGACCCGCGCCGAGTTCGAGAAGATCACCCGCGACCTGCTCGAGCGCTGCAAGCAGCCTGTCACCAACGCCCTGCGCGACGCTAAGCTCAAGCTCTCCGACCTGACCGAGGTCATCCTCGTCGGCGGCTCCACCCGTATGCCCGCTGTTCAGGACCTGGTCAAGACCATGACCGGCAAGCAGCCCAACATGTCCGTGAACCCCGACGAGGTCGTTGCCGACGGCGCTGCCGTTCAGGGCGGCGTGCTCACCGGTGACGTCGAGGGCATCCTGCTGCTCGACGTGACCCCGCTGTCGCTGGGCGTCGAGACCATGGGCGGCATCATGACCAAGATGATCGACCGCAACACCACGATCCCGACCTCCAAGACCGAGGTTTACTCCACCGCTGCCGACAACCAGACCAGCGTCGAGATCAACGTGCTCCAGGGCGAGCGCGAGCTTGCTCGCGACAACAAGTCGCTCGGTAAGTTCCAGCTGACCGGCATCCCGGCTGCCCGCCGCGGCGTGCCGCAGATCGAGGTTACCTTCGACATCGACGCCAACGGCATCGTCAAGGTCTCCGCTAAGGACAAGGGCACCGGCAAGGAGCAGCAGATCACCATTTCCGGCTCCACCGCGCTTTCCGACGACGAAGTCGATCGTATGGTCAAGGACGCCGAGGCTCATGCCGAGGAGGACAAGAAGCAGAAGGAAGAGGTCGAGGTCCGCAACCAGACCGACAGCCTGTGCTACTCCACCGAGCAGACCCTCAACGAGCTGGGCGACAAGGTTTCCGCCGACGTGAAGTCCAAGGCCGAGACCGCTATCGCCGACGCCAAGAAGGCGCTCGAGGGCTCTGACGTCGAGGCTATCAAGGCCGCCGGCGAGTCCCTGCAGTCCGTGGCCTACGAGCTGGCTCAGGTTGTCTACGCCGACGCCCAGCAGCAGACCGACGGTGCCGCCGGTGCCCAGTCTGCCGACGATGACGTCGTCGACGCTGACTACGAGGTTGTGGACGACGAGGACAAGTAATCATGTCCGCCCGTAAAGCTCGCACGGAGGCGGCTGCCGCTGGCGTCGCCCCCGTTGACTCTGAGGAGAAGGACGTGAAGATTCCCGTAGAGGCCGTTGACGATACCGAGGCCAATGAGGCCGAGGTCGCCGAGGCTGCCGAGAACCAGGTAGAGGATTCCAACAAGGAGGCGACGATGACCGAGGACGAGATGGTGGAAGCCGCTATCCGCGCCGGTGAAGAAGCCGCCGACAACGACTTTAAGCTCAAGTTCGAGCAGGCTCAGAAAGAGCTTGCCGACGTGCGCAATGAGCTCGATGCTGCGGCAGAGGCTCAGAAGGCCGCCGAGGACAAGGCAAAGGACGCCACCGAGCGCACCGCCCGTCTGCAGGCCGACTGGGAGAATTTCCGTCGCCGCACCGCCAACGAGCGCATCGCCGAGCGCGAGCGCGCGACCGAGAAGCTCGTCACCGCGCTGCTGCCGGTGGTTGACGATATCGAGCGCGCGATCGACCATGCCCGCAGCCAGGAGCTTTCCGACGACTTTAAGCAGTTCGTCGATGGCGTTGACGCGGTGCATGCCAAGCTGCTCGACGTGTTTGCGCACGAGGGCGTTGAGCCCATCGACCCCAAGGGCGAGGCGTTCGATCCGCTCGAGCACCAGGCCGTGGGACGTGTCGAGGACGCGGCGCAGTACGACGAGACCGTCAACGACGTGTACCAGAAGGGCTACCGCATGGCGGACCGCATCCTGCGCTCCGCGATGGTGACGGTGACGTACGGTGGCGAGAAGCGCCCCGCGCCGGAGCCCGAAGCGGCGCCCGAGGATGCTGCGGCCGATACGGCCGAGAGCACCGAGGAGTAATTGAGAAGGGCCCCGGGGCAACACCCGGGGCCCTTTCTGGCCTAGTGCCATATGAAAGCATGAGCCGCCGCCCGCTGGGCGGCGGATGAAACAGGAGAGGAGCTACGATGGCTGCAGGCAAAACCTTCTATGACATCCTGGGCGTATCCAAGAGCGCCTCCGACAAAGAGATCAAGAGCGCGTTTCGCAAGCTCGCGCAAAAATATCACCCCGATGCCGGCGGAGACGAGGCCAAGTTTAAGGAGATTAGCGAGGCCTACGAGACGCTTTCGGACGAGAAGAAGCGCAAAGAGTACGATCAGATGCTCATGTTCGGCGGCATGCCGGGCGCGGGCGGTGCGTATGGCGGCGGCTATGGTGCCGGTGCTGGCGCAAGCGGCTGGGGCGATATCTTTGACAGTATCTTTAGCGGCAACGGCGCCTGGGGCAGCGATTGGGGCTCGGGCTTTGCCGGGGCTGCGGGCGCTGCCGGTGCCGGCGCGGGCCGCAGCCGCGCTCGCAAGGGCGGCGACCTGTCGCTGACCGTCGATGTGACGGCCGAGGACGCGTTTCGCGGCGTGACGCACAAGGTCACCTATCGCATTCCCTCGACAGGCGAGCAGCAGACCATTACGGTCTCGGTGCCCGCGGGCGCGGTCGACGGCGGCAAGCTACGCTACAAGCGTCGCGGCGAGTATGGCGTTGCCGGCGGCGAGCGCGGCGACCTGGTCGTGACCACGCATGTGGAGGAGCACCCGCTGTTTAAGCGCAAGGGTGCCGATGTGACCATGGAGGTGCCGATCTCGGTCTACGAGGCGGCGCTCGGCTGCACGGTTGATGTGCCCACGCCCGGCGGCGCGACGGTTCGTCTGAAGGTGCCCGCTGGCACCCAGACGGGCAAGAAGTTCCGCTTTAAGGAGATGGGTGCGCCCGACGTTAAGCACCGTGGCCGCACAGGCGCGCTGCTCGTCGAGATCAAGGTGCAGGTCCCCACGAACCTATCCGATGACGAGCGCGATGCCATGACCAAGCTGCGCGAGACCGACACACGCGACTATCGCGAGAAGGTCAACCGTTACAAGGCGACGTACTAGGGCGGTCGCGGCGCACGCCCGCGCCCACGGGCTTATGATGGACGATAACGAGACGGAAAGGGGTCAGGTAGCATGGCCGAGGACAATAGGAACAAACCGCTGTACATGATCAGCGTGGCGGCCGAGCTGACCGGCATGCACCCGCAGACTCTGCGCGTCTACGAGTCCAAAGGCTTGGTGAATCCCCAGCGCTCGGGCGGCAACACGCGTCTGTATTCGCGTGCCGATATCGAGCGCCTGGAGCTCATCAACCAGCTGACCGACGAGGGCATCAACCTTGCCGGCGTGGTGCGCATTCTCGATATGAAGGAGCGTGCCGAGGAGCG
>URBA01000119.1 GCA_900545905.1 uncultured Collinsella sp. | reverse complement strand
CCCCGATGTCGGCCAACTTCTACGCCGACCCCGAGGTCGAAAAGAGCCGCAGCCGTCTGATCGCCACGCGCCGCATCGGCGAGGTCAGCGATATCGCCAACGCCGTCATGTTCCTGGCGTCCACGCGCTCGGACTTCACCACCGGCGACGCCATCAAGGTCGACGGCGGCTTCTCCAACATGATGGGCGACCTCACCGCCAAGCCCGGCGGCCGTCGCGCCTATGCCGACAACTACCTTAAGAACAAGGGTGTCGAGCTTTGGTCCGATGAGTCCGGCGTCGCCAAGCCGACTGACCAGTAAACCAACCTGACAGGGAGGCCCCGCGGACACGCCCGCTCCTCCCCCGTATTGATTAGAAAGAGTCCAATGGCTTCCACCAACTCCAACAAGGGTCGCGCCGTCGTGCTTTCCGCCGCGTGCGTCACCATGTTCTTCATCAGCTCCATCGCGCTGTATTCCGTCGTGAGCAAGAACCTGCTCGCCGTCTACCCCGAGTGGTCGAGCGCCCTCACCTGGGCCTTCCCGGTCTTTCAGACCATCATGGCCGTGACGGGCATCTTCGCCGGCCGCATCTCCGATAAGATCGGCCCGCGCAACGTCGTTATCGCCGCCGCCGTGTGCTACGGCCTGGGCTGGTTCATGTCCGGCACCGTCACCGAGCCGTGGCAGTTCTACCTGTGGTTCTCGCTCGTCGCCGCCATCGGCAACGGCCTGGGCTACAACCCGGCGCTCACCACCGGTCAAAAGTGGTTCATCGACAAGAAGGGTCTCGCCTCCGGCATCACCCTGGCAGCCTCGACCGCCGGCCCCGCTGTGCTGTCCCCGGTGCTCGCCTCGCTGCTCATCCCGAGCCTGGGCATCTTTGGCGCCCTCAAGGCACTCGGCGTCATCTTCTTTGTGACGATCGCCGCCTCCGCCCTGTTCCTGAAGGCCCCCGAGGCCGGTTGGCTGCCCGAGGGCTTCGAGGCCCCCAAGGGTGGCGCACATGCCGGCACCTTCGGCGACCTCACCCCGGGCGAGATGGTCAAGACCCCGCGTTTCTGGGTCCTCATCATCACCTTCGCCTTCGCCGCCACCGCGGGCACCCTGCTCGTGGGCAAGGTTGCCTCCATCGCCGCCGTCCAGCTCTTCGCCGACCCCACGAGCGCCGCGGCCGTCGCCCTCGGCGGCGTGGTCGTCTCCGTCAACACCTGCGCCAACCTGGTCGGCCGTCTGTCCTTTGGTCAGATCATCGACAAGCTCGGCGCCTATAAGTCGCTGCTCATCAGCCTTGTCGTCACCATCGTCGCGCTCGTCATCATGTCGATGAGCTTTACGCAGGCCATGTTCTTTGTGGCGCTCGCCCTGCTCGGCTTTAGCTTTGGCGCCCTGCTCGTCATCTACCCGCCGCTCACCGGTGGCGCCTTTGGCACCAGCAACATCGGCGTCAACTACGGCATCATGTTTTTGGGCTATGCCGCTTCCACCTGGATCAGCCAGCCCATCACCGCCGTGCTGTATCACGCCGAGGCCGGCAGCGCCGCCTACCAGCAGTCCTTCTACGGCGCCATTGTGATCGCCGCCATCGCCGTCGTGCTCACCGTCTACATGATGGTCTCCGACAGCAAGAAGAAGTCCGCCTAGTTTTACCGATGCGACAAAGGGACAGCCCCTTTGTCGCATCCCACCGGTCACCAGTATTAAGGAGTCGAAATGCCTGAGCTCAACCCCGTCCGCATTGCCGTTATCGGCGCCGGCGCCATGGGTCGCAACCACATCCGCTTCGTCACCGAGGAGCCCGAGGCCGAGCTCGTCGCCATCGCCGACGCCTTTGAGGGCGCCCGCGCCACGGCCGAGGCCGCCGGCGTGCCGTTCTTCACCGATCCCGCCCAGATGATGGACGAGGTCAAGCCCGAGGCCGTCATCATCGCCACCCCCAACGACCTGCACCTGGGCGTTGCCCGCGAGGCCGTGAAGCGCAATATTGTGCCGCTGGTCGAGAAGCCGATCTCCAACGACCTCGAGGATGCCCAGGCCTTTGCCGCCGAGGCCGAGACCGCCGGCGTGCCCGTGCTCGTGGGTCAGCACCGTCGCCACAACCCCTTCGTCAACAAGGCCAAGGAGATCATCGAGTCCGGCGAGCTGGGCAAGCTCACCGTGTCGAGCTTCCACTACATGATCTATAAGAACGACGAGTATTTCGATGTCGAGTGGCGCCGCAAGAAGGGTGCCGGCCCGATCCTGGTCAACCTGGTGCACGACGTCGACCTGCTCCGTTACCTGCTGGGCGAGCCCGTTGCCGTCCAGGGTATGCAGTCCAGCGCCGCCCGCGGTTTTGAGACCGAGGACTCCGCCGTGGTCAACGTCCGTTTTGCCGATGGCGCGCTCGCAAGCATGACCATCTCCGACGCCACCGCCAGCCCCTGGAACTGGGAGGCCACCGCTCGCGAGGACCCGCAGTACCGTCCCTTCGACGCCGACGCCTACTTTATCGGCGGAACTAAGGGCGCCCTTTCGCTGCCCCGCCTGCACCAGTTCTCCTACGACGGCGCCTCCAACTGGCACAAGCCGCTGCAGATGGAGATTCCGGCAGTCGACCCCGCGCTGCCGCACAAGATGCAGCTCAAGCACTTTGTGAAGGTTGTCCGCCGCGAGGTCGAGCCCGTCGTGACCCCCGCCGATAACGTCAAGACGCTCACGCTTCTCAACGCCATCAAGGAGGCCGCCGAGACCGGCCAGCTCGTCGAGCTGTAACGCCTTAGGGCAGACCGCGGCAGAAGCCCCATGCCGAACCCTTCGGTCCGCCACCAACAAGCCCCTCTTCTTTGCCCCGCGAGCAGCCTCCTGCCCGCGGGGCATTTTGCTACCTTTCCGACGATTTTTCTGGGGCGAGGGGCCATTTTGCACCTCGGCCTGATTCGTTCGCCACGAAATGGGCCTATCTACTACGTTTAACCGATCGCCCTTAACCATGCCAAATTTCGCGAAATAAAAACCGCAGGTAGACGACTTGCCGATTTTCGGAAAAACCAGGCATGGTCAGCCCCTACGGGTAAAACGTAGTAGATAGGCCGTTTTCGTGGCGCGGCCCCAAAACAGCCTTTTGGGACGGGTGGTATCCTTGGTAGCCCTGTGTCGCAAACGCACCTTAAACGCAAGGAGTCCTATGGATCTTATCGCCCAGCTCGCCCGCGAGCTCAACCTTAAGGCCGCCAACATTGAGGCGGCCGTCAAGCTCATCGACGAGGGCAACACCATCCCCTTTATCTCGCGCTACCGCAAGGAAGCCACGGGCGGCATGGACGACGTCGCCCTGCGCGCACTCGACGAGCGCCTGTCCTACCTGCGCAATCTTGAGCAGCGTAAAGAGGACGTCGTTCTGCTCATCGACGCCCAGGGCAAACTCACGCCCGAACTCGAGCAGCAGATTCGAGAGGCCACGCAGCTCCAGCGTGTCGAGGACCTCTACAAGCCCTACCGCAAAAAGCGTATGACCCGCGCGCAGAAGGCCCGCGAGGCAGGCCTGGAGCCGCTCGCCAACATGATCATCATGCAGGCATCCGCCAAGGGCAGCGCACTCGACGCCGCCGCAGCATACGTCAACGAGGAAGCCGGCTTCGACACGCCCGAGAAGGCGCTCGCCGGCGCGGCGGACATCGTGGCTGAGACGGTGGCCGAAGACCCCGAGAACGTCGCCGACCTGCGCGCCTTTACGCAAAACACCGCCGACATCGTCGTCGAGGCCACCGACCCCGCCGAAAAGACTCCCTACGAGCCCTACTACAACTATGATGAGCCGCTGCGCCGTATACCCAACCACCGCGTGCTGGCTATCGACCGCGGCGAGCGCGAGGGCAAGCTCCGCGTGCGCGTGAACGTCGACGGCGCTGCCGCCACAGCGCGCCTCAGCAGCCGTTGGCCCCGACGCCAGGGCGTCTTCGCGCCCATCTTCGATGCCGCCATCGCTGACGGTTACAAGCGCCTCATGGCCCCCTCGCTGGAGCGCGAGGCCCGCACCAAACTCACCGTCCGTGCGCAGACCGAGGCCATCAATGTCTTTGCCAAGAATCTCGAGGGCCTGCTCTCGGCACGCCCCGTGCGCGGCGCCCGCGTGCTCGCGCTCGATCCGGGCTACCGCACCGGCTGCAAGGTCGCCGTCATGGACGAGACCGGCAAGCTACTCGACCACGGCGTGGTCTACCCCACCAAGCCGCGCCACGACGTCGCCGGCACCAAGCGCGAGCTCGCCTGCCTCGTCAAAAAGGACAGCGTCAACACTATCGTCATCGGCAACGGCACCGCCAGCCGCGAGACCGAGGAAGTCGTCTCGGAGTTCATCGCCGAGCAGGCGCCTGAGCTGCGATACACCATCGTCAACGAGGCCGGCGCATCGGTGTACTCCGCCTCCGAGCTCGCCAGCCAGGAGTATCCCGATCTGGACGTCACCGTGCGTGGCGCCATGAGCCTGGGCCGCCGTCTACAGGACCCGCTGGCAGAGCTCGTCAAGATCCCGCCCCAGTCCATCGGCGTTGGCCAGTACCAGCACGACCTTGACCAGGCCGAGCTTTCGCGCACCCTGGGCCATGTGGTGGAGGACGTCGTCAACCGCGTGGGCGTCGACGTGAATACCGCGAGCGCAAGCCTGCTGGGATACGTATCGGGCATCACGCCGAGCGTGGCCAAAAACATCGTGGCCTACCGCGAGGAAAACGGTGCCTTTACCGATCGCCGCCAGCTTAAGAAGGTCCCCAAACTAGGACCCAAGGCATACCTCAACGCCGCGGGCTTCCTGCGCATCAGCGGCGGCAAGAACCCGCTCGACGCGACGAGCGTCCACCCCGAGAGCTACGAGGTGGCCACGTCCGTCCTGAAGCGCGCCGGCGTTGGGGCCAGCGAGCTCAGCCGCGGCGGCGTGCCCGACATCGAGCGCCGTCTGGGCAGCATCTCGGCACTGGCCAGCGACCTAGACTGCGGTACCCTCACGCTCATCGACATCGTCAACGAGCTCAAAAAGCCCGGCCGCGACCCGCGAGACGACGCGCCCGAGGTGGTCTTTAGCCGCTCGGCGCTTTCCATCGGTGACCTGGAGCCCGGCATGGAACTCAAGGGCACGGTGCGCAACGTTGTGGACTTTGGCGCCTTCGTCGACGTGGGCGTGCACCAGGACGGCCTCGTGCATATCTCAAAGCTGGCCAACCGCTTTGTCAAGCACCCGAGCGACGTGGTGCGCGTCGGCGACACGGTAAAGGTGTGGGTGG
>URBA01000118.1 GCA_900545905.1 uncultured Collinsella sp. | reverse complement strand
ACACGGCTGCCATGGCACAGGTGCCCGCGCTGCTTGCATCGGGCGTCTCCTGCTTCGATTTGTCTGCCGACTACCGTCTGAGCGATCCGGCCGTGTTCGAGGCGTGGTATGCCGCCGCGCATACGAGCCCCGAGCTGCTCAAGACGCGTGCTTTCGGCCTCCCCGAGCTGTTCTGCCAGGACTTAGAGACCGCTGCTTCCAGCCATGCCGACGGCAAACCCGTGCTGGTCGCCTGCGCCGGTTGCTATCCCACCGCAACGAGCCTTGCTGCCGCTCCTGCCGTGCGTGCGGGCTGGGTGGCCGAGAACGGTCCCGTGATTGTCGATGCCATCAGCGGTGTAACGGGTGCCGGCAAGTCCTGCAACGCTCGTACGCATTTTTGCAGCGCCGACGAGAACTTGGAGGCCTACGGCGTGGGCAAGCATCGCCACACGCCCGAGATTGAGCAAATCCTTGGCCTGACCGATCGCGTCGTCTTTACCCCGCACCTGGCACCGCTCAAGCGCGGTCTGCTCTCCACGGTGACGCTGCCGCTCGCGCCGCAGGCTCTCGACACGCTGGCTCTTGAGGATGTCGTCGACCATTACAAGCAGTTCTACGCCGGTCGCACCTTTGTGCGCGTGCTCGATGCCGGCCAGCAGCCCAAGACGGCTTCGGTCGTCGGCACCAACGCTGCCCAGATTGGCCTCGCGCTCAACAAGCGCGCGGGCGTGCTGGTGGCGACGGGCGCCATCGACAATCTGTGCAAGGGCGCTGCGGGCCAAGCAGTCCAGTGCGCCAATATCGTCTTTGGCTTTGACGAGCGACGAGGCTTGCCTACAGTGGCGTGCCCGGTGTAGCACATTCGATTGTTAACGATTTGGTAGTCGGGCATCGAATGGGGCGCCACTCTTAAGCTGGTCTCATGATCACGACTGGCATGGCGCACCAACCGATGTCCGTTTTTTTGTTTGACATAAGGAGTCATAAAGACGATGGATACCGAGCTGTTTGATATCAAGATTCGCGCCGTCGAGGGTGGCGTTACGGCTGCGGCTGGTTTTAAAGCTGCAGGCATCCACGCTGGGTTCCGCAAGAACCCCGAGCGTCTGGATTACGCGCTCGTCGTGCCCGATAAACCCTGTCCCGGTGCCGGCGTGTTTACCACCAATCGCTTTTGCGCGGCGCCCGTGCAGGTGAGCCGTGCCAACCTGGGCGGTGCCGACAAGGGCTACGGTATCATCGCCGGTGTTTCGGTCAACTCTGGCAATGCCAACGCCGCCACGGGTGAGACCGGCCTTGCCTGCGCGCGCGAGACGTGCAGCATCGCATCGCAGGTCATCAGCTGCGAGCCCCAGCAGATTCTGGTTGCCTCCACGGGCGTGATTGGCCAGATTCTGCCGATCGACACGTTTGAGACCGCCATTCCTGCTGCCTACGAGGCGCTCTCCGCCCACGGTGGAGCCGATGCCGCTCGCGCCATCATGACGACCGACACGCACTCCAAGGAGTACGCCGTATCCTACGTCAGTGAGGCTGCGGGTCATGCGGGCAATGTCTATACGGTAGGCGGAATGTGCAAGGGCTCGGGCATGATCATGCCCAATATGGCCACCATGATCGCAGTTATCACCACCGATGCCCCCGTCGAGCCTGCGGCACTTCATGCCCTGCTGCTCTCGACCGTCAAGCAGACCTTTAACAAGGTAACGGTCGATTCCGACACCTCGACCAACGACACCTGCATCATGCTTGCCTCCGGCGCCGCTGCCGCAGATGCCGAGCCTATCGTCGAGGGCTCCGATGCCTTTGACGAGTTGGCATTTGCCGTGCACGAGGTGTGCGAGAGCCTGGCGCGCAATATCGCCGCCGATGGTGAGGGCGCATCCAAGCTTGTTACGGTCAACGTTACCGGCGCCGCCAACGACGAGGAGGCCGATATCGCCGCCCGTGCCGTTGCTAACTCGCCGCTCGTTAAGACCTGCATCGCCGGCCACGACTGCAACTGGGGCCGCGTTGCTATGGCGCTTGGCAAGTGCGGCGTAAAGTTTAATCAGGAAGACGTTTCCATCGACATGATGGGCATGCCTGTCTGTCGCGATGGTCTGACTGTTCCCTTTGACGAGGACGAGGCTCTACGACGTTTCGAGGCGCCCGAGATCGTGATCTCGGCCGACCTGGGCGCAGGCGACGCGGCAACGACCGTGTGGACCTGCGACCTCACGCATGAGTACATCTCCATTAACGGCGACTACCGTTCCTAGATTCCAGGCACGCTGCGCATCTTGCCGCGATTGCGGACAGCGGAGCACGGCGCGATAACGATACGAAAGACGAGGCAGATTATGAAATTCGCACGCGATTGTCGTTCGAACGAATCCAACGAAGCAACCGCGCAGCTGCTGTTCGAAGCGCTGCCGTGGATTAAGAACCTGACCGGTAAGACGGTTGTTATCAAATATGGCGGAGCCGCCATGGTTGATGAGCAGCTGCGCCGCGACGTGATGAGCGACATCGTGCTGCTCAAGATCATCGGCATGCGCCCTGTTATCGTGCACGGTGGCGGCAAGGCCATCAACGAGGCGCTTAGCCACTACGACATCCCCGTCGAGTTTATGAACGGCCAGCGCGTGACCACGCCGGCGACCATGGATATCGTGCGCGAGGTGCTGGGCGGCAAGGTCAACCAGGAGCTGGTCGCGGCGCTCAACCATCACGGCAACCTGGCCGTGGGCGTTTCGGGCAGCGATGCCGGTACGCTCATCGCCGAGCCGCTCGACCCCGAACTCGGCCGCGTAGGCAAGGTCACGCACGTCAACACCGACTATATCGAGCGCCTGCTCGATAGCGAGTACATCCCCGTCATCGCTACCGTCGCGGCGGGGGAGGACGGCGGTTTCTTCAACATCAACGCCGATACCGCCGCCGGTGCCGTTGCGGCGGCGCTGCATGCGCATAAGGCGATCTTTTTGACCGACGTCGACGGCCTGTACAAGGACTTTAGCGATAAAGACTCACTCATCTCCAACCTAACGCTCGACGAGGTTAACGAAATGCTCTACGGCGGCGAGGTCGATAAGGGCATGATTCCCAAGCTGCGTGCGGCCGTCGATGCGCTTGCCGGCGGCGTATTTCGCGCCCACATCATCAACGGCACCACGCCGCATTCGCTGCTGCTGGAGCTGCTGACCGATGCCGGCGTCGGCACCGTGATCCATTCCACCGAGACGGCTTACGAGTTCGATACGCATCCGCATCCGCTTTCGACGTTTGCTGCGCGTCTGACCGAGAACCTCGACGAGGTCGAGAAGCTTCAGACGGTCTAACTGACCCGCAGCCGCCCCATTTCTGCACCCATAGGCCTGCGCCGTCCGGCGCTCAACGAAAGGCATCCCATGTCACTTGCAACTCAGCAATCGCTTGAATCCCATTACGTTATGCATACCTTTGGCCGCTCTCCGGTCGAATTTGTCGAGGGCCACGGCATGAAACTCACCGGCGACGATGGTCGTGAGTACCTCGACTTTCTTGCCGGCATCGGCGTGTGCAGCCTAGGTCATGGCGACCCGGCTGTGCTCTCGGCGCTCGAGGCACAGACCAAAAAGCTCATGCATGTCTCCAATTACTTCTACATCGAGCAGCGTGGACAGGTCGCGCAGCATCCAGCTGAAGCGGGTCATGTTGGCGAAGGTGCCGCTCCACATGACGCCATAGACGGACAGCGGGTTCAGGCCGGTGACGAAAAAGATAAACAGCGCATCGACGACCAGCGCCAGCAGAATGGCGATGGCGCGCACGGCGATCTTCTGGGGCATCGTCGTGCCCTCACGCTTGGCAATGCGCAGCAGCGGCTCGCGGGCCGCAGTGGCAGTCTGACTCATGCCTGCTCCTCCTTTACCAGGTTGGTCATTCGCAGACCGACCTCCTCCTTCGTGGTCTTGCGGCCATCGAGAATGCCGTTGACCTTGCCGCCGCACAGCACAACGATGCGGTCACACAGCTCCAGCAGCACGTCGAGGTCCTCACCGACGTAAATGACCGCCACACCGCGCTTTTTCTGCTCGTTGAGCAGGTGATAGATCGTGTAGGACGTGTTGATGTCCAGACCGCGCACCGCGTAGGCGGTCATCAGGACGATGGGGTCGGCGGCCAGCTCACGGCCCACCAGCACCTTCTGGACGTTGCCGCCCGACAGGCGGGAGACCGGGGTGTTCAGGTCGGGCGTGACGACGCCCAGCTCTTTCTTGATCGTCTCGGCCAGCGCCAGCGGGGCCTTGCGGTCCACGATGGGCGAATGGCCCTTGCCGTAGCTTTTCAGCATCATGTTGTCGGTCATGCCCATCGAGCCTACCAGACCCATGCCCAGACGATCCTCGGGCACAAAGGACAGGTGGATGCCCGCCTCGCGGATGGCCTTGGGGCTTTTGCCGACGAGCTGCACAGGTGCGGCAGCGTCGGGCGCGTAATACTCGATGCTTGCGCCGCTCTCGGCGGGCTGCAAACCGGCAATGGCCTCCAGCAGCTCCTTCTGGCCGTTGCCGGAGATGCCCGCAATGCCGAGGATCTCGCCGCCGTAGACCGGGAAGGACGCATCGTCCAGCACGGTGATGC
Source organism: uncultured Collinsella sp. (assembly GCA_900545905.1). Classification (GTDB taxonomy): domain Bacteria; phylum Actinomycetota; class Coriobacteriia; order Coriobacteriales; family Coriobacteriaceae; genus Collinsella. The sequence goes on along the minus strand of URBA01000118.1, from coordinate 653 downwards.
CCTCGGCGCTGCGGACGGTCAGATGTTCAATGTCCAGCCGCTTGACCGGGTTGACCGGCTCGGGGCGGTCAATGTTCAGCTCGACCTTCTCGCCGACCATCATCTCGGTCAGCTTGGCCTCGTCGGCGTCCTTTGTGGCGATGTCGCCGACATACTCGCCCTTGCGCAGGATGGCGACACGGTCACTGATGGACAGGACCTCGTGCAGCTTGTGGGTGATGATGATGACCGCCTTGCCGTCGGCCTTCATGTTGCGGATGACGCTGAACAGCTTCTCGGTCTCCTGCGGGGTCAGAACTGCCGTAGGCTCGTCGAGGATCAGGATGTCCGCGCCGCGGTACAGCACCTTGACGATCTCCAGCGTCTGCTTCTGGCTGACGCTCATCTCGTAGACCTTCTGGTCGAGGTCAAGGGCGAACTCGTACTTTTCGCAGATGGCGCGGGCCTTGTCGTGGACCTTTTTCAGGTCGAACTTCTCGCCGCTGCCCATCGACAGGGCGATATTCTCCGTCGCGGAGAACACGTCCACGAGCTTGAAGTGCTGGTGGATCATGCCGATGCCCAGGTCCAGCGCGTCGCGGGGGGAGCGGATGGTCGCCGCCTTGTCGCCGACATAGATCTCGCCCTCGTCGGGGAAGTAGATACCGGCGATC
>URBA01000117.1 GCA_900545905.1 uncultured Collinsella sp. | reverse complement strand
CCGCTCCTGCTGCTGCCATTGGCAACCAGCAGTTCTTCTGGTGGATCTTCCTGATTCTGACCTTCCTGCTCCCTTATGGCATGGTCGTTGCCGAGCTCGGCACTACCTATGACGGTGAGGGTGGCATTTACGACTGGGTACGCGATGGCCTGGGCGACAAGTGGGGCGCCCGCATTTCGTACTACTACTGGGTTAACTACCCGCTGTGGATTGCCTCGCTGGCCACTATGTTCCCGGACATTTTGGGCATGGTCTTTGGCGTCGAGTTCAATCTGATTGCCAAGATTGGTATCGACCTTGCCTTTGTGTGGATCGTCTATCTTATGGGTCGCTCCAAGGCTGCCGACTCCGAGTGGGTCCTGAACGGCGGCGCCATCATCAAGGTTGCCGTTGCCGTTATCGTCGGCGCTTTGGGCATCTGGTACGCCATGGAGAACGGCTTTGCGAACGATATGTCCGCTGCCACCTTCTTGCCCGAGCTCACCAACACCAACGCGCTTGGCTACCTGTCGATCATCATCTTTAACTTCATGGGCTTCGAGGTCATCTGCACCATGACCGACGATATGGCCGATCCCGCTCGCGATATCCCCAAGGCTATCATTGTCGGTGGCGTGGCTATTGCCGTCATCTACCTGTTCGCCGGCTTCGGCATCGGCGCCGCTGTGCCGGCCGATTCCATCGATCCCGACTACGGCATGATCGTCGCAGTCCAGACCATGGTGGGCGACTCCATGCTCTTCAAGGTCATCTGCATCGCCTTCCTGATCACCCTGTTCGCCAACATGGCCGCCTGGTCCTTCGGCGTCAACTCCGTCGCCCGCTACGCCGCCGAGCACGGCAACATGCCCAAGGTCTTCGCCTCGATGATCTCGGATGACGACATGCCCAACGGCGCCAACCTGGTCAACGCCGTCGTTGCCTCCCTGGTGCTGTGCCTGCAGCTCGTTCTCATCGACGCCATCTCCAACGGCGTCTTCTGGATGCTCTTCGGCACCTCCGTCGTCTTCCTGCTGCTGACCTACATCCCGATGTTCCCGGCGTTCCTCAACCTTCGCAAGAACGACCCCGACCGCGAGCGCATCTTCACGTTCCCGTTTAAGGGTGCCATGATGAAGGTCATGCTGGCCATCCCTTGCATCGAGCTGATCCTGGCCATCGTTGCAACGCTGGTGCCGCTCTCCGCCGCCGAGATTGGCGACAAGCTCCCGATGATCGTTATCTTCATCGTGCTTCTGCTCATCGGCGAGGTTGTCCGCGTCGTCAGCGCCAAGGGCCGCGAGACCGAGTACAAGGGCCTCACTCCCGAGCTGGCAGCTCAGCGTCTCGCTGAGGAGGCCGCCGAGGCCGAGGAGAACTAGAGCACCCGGTTCTGGGACTCCGATCCTCCTCGCGTACCAACGTGCGCTTCGTCGGGCTTGTCGCTCCCGACTCCGGGCACTCCGGCCTCTTCGGAGGCGTGCCCAAGCGACAGGTTTGCTAACCATTCCCTGGGGTGGGTGTGAGCTATTGCTCCGGTAACCACCGCCCACCCCAATCTCTCTCCCGTATCCTTCGTGCGTTTTGTCTCCGCGCACCGGGTTACGTCGTCGCTTGCCGGTGCGACTCCGTGAAAACCGGCGCCGGGCGCCCCGACCTTTGCCGGGGAACGGGCGCCTACCATCTCTTGGTTTTAGGCTGCGGGTAACCCGCCCGCAGCAAGCGATCGTTCGATTTGGAGGATATCTTATGCGTACGATCACCGAGTCCGAGTCCACCCCCAAGGCCGACGGCTTCTTTATGCCCGCTGAGTTCGCCCCGCAGGATCGCGTGTGGATGGGTTGGCCCCACCGCACCGACACCTGGGCCCACGGCGCCAAGCCGGCTCAGAAGCAGTATGCCGCCATCGCCCGCGCCATCGCCGAGTTCACCCCGGTTACCATGTGCGCCAACCAGGTCGACTATGCCAACTGCAAGGCCGTCTTCGAGGAGGACGAGAACGTCACCGTCATCGAGATGACCACCGACGACGCCTGGTTCCGCGACACCGCCGCCACCTACGTCATCAACGGCAAGGGTGAGAAGCGCGCCAACCACTGGCACTTCAACGCCTACGGCGGTCTCGTCGACGGCCTCTATTTCCCGTGGGACAAGGACGAGCAGATCGCCCTCAAGATGGCCGAGCTCTCCGGCTGCCGCCGCTACCGTCCCGACGACATGATCCTCGAGGGCGGCTCCATCACCGTCGACGGCGAGGGCACCCTCGTCGTGACCGACCAGTGCCTCCTGTCCCCCGGCCGCACCTGCTCCGCGGTGCTCGAGGAGGAAGAGGACCCCGAGTCCATCTGGCCCAAGTACCGCAAGAAGTTCGAGCCCTGGAGCGAGGAGCTTCGCGAGTACATGAACGAGCACCTCAAGGACTACCTGGGCGTCGAGAAGGTCATCTGGGTCAAGGAGGGCATCGACCCCGAGGAGACCAACGGCCACATCGACGACGTCGCCACGTTCATCGCCCCGGGCGTCATGGCCTGCATCTGGACCGACGACCCCGAGTACCCGTTCTACGACCAGTGCCACGCCGCCTACGAGACCCTCTCCAACGCGGTCGACGCCAAGGGTCGCAAGATTAAGGTCTACAAGCTCTGCATGCCCGTGAACCCGCTGTTCATGGACCAGGCCTCCTGTGACACCATCGACGCCGACGAGAACGCCGAGCCGCGCGTCCCCGACGAGCCGCTGATCGCCTCCTACATGAACTACCTGGTCACCAACCACGGCGTCATCGTCCCGCAGTACGGCGACGAGAACGACCAGCTGGCCGTCGACACGCTCCAGGAGATCTACGACGAGGTCTGGGGCGAGGGCGTCTACAAGTGCGTCGGCGTTCAGTCCGAGCAGGTCGTCTTCGGTGGCGGAAATATCCACTGCATTACGCAGCAGGAGCCGTCCGCGTAATTGTCTGGCTTCCCGAGGCACGGCACCTTGCCCTTCAATCGTCGGGCATGACCCTTAAGGTCTATGCCCTCCTCTTTCGCGGGAATCTGCCGCACCTCGGAAACCCAGCCGATCAATCGGACAGTCGATGAATCGCACCGTGACCATCTCGGGGCATTGATGGTCGGTTTATTCGATGTCTTGGTCGGCTGGGTTTTTCTTTGGGCACTCCGTTGCCTCCACTTCGGAGTGCCCGCCTCTTTGATTGAGTACGCGTCTGATCTGGGATTTATTGCGGGTTAGGCCAATTGTTCGCTTGAATATCCCAGGTCAGACGCGTCTTCAATTGCCAAAAGATTCCGGTCGCAATCGCGGCCGTTTTGATCGGAGTATCTATGTACCAGCGTATCGTTATCTACACGCGCCTGTTCCGCGAGCGTTGGTCCAACAATTGCATCCTCTCTTCTCTTTGGGATGGCACCTGCACCGGTGACGCGGCCTGCAACCCTACCTTGGGCTGCGCCTTCGGTACAGATGCCATCCTTTTTGCTGTAGGGGGAGCGTGTCGTGGCAGGTAAAAAGTTCTCCCTGTTCGAGGTCATCCTCTCGGTTATCTGCGTTGTCTTTACCATCGAGGCGGCCGCTCCGGCATCTGCCATGGGTAACGTGCAGTTCTTCTGGTGGATCTTCCTCATCATTACGTTTTTGCTTCCCTATGGCCTGGTGGTGGCCGAGCTCGGTACGGCGTTCGATTCCGAGGGCGGTCTGTACGATTGGGTTCGCCTGGGCTTGGGCGACCGTTGGGGCGCCCGCTGCTCCTGGTGCTATTGGGTCAACTTTCCACTGTGGGTGGCAAGTATCGCCTGCATGTTCCCCAGTGTCATCAATGCGGTATGGGGCATCGAATTTTCGCTTGGGGTCCGAATTGCCATCGAGCTTGCCTTTGTGTGGGGCGTCACGGTCATGGCAATGCAGCCGGTGGCCGAGGCCGATTGGGTCATGGATGGCGGCGCCGTCATCAAGGTGCTCATTACCGCCGTGGTGGGAATCGTCGGCATCTGGTTTGCCTGCAATAACGGCTTTGCCAACGATATGTCGTTTAAGACCTTTGTCCCCGATCTGGGAGACACTAACTCACTGACGTATCTTTCAATCATCCTATTCAACTTTATGGGCTTTGAGGTGGTCGCGACCTTTGCCAGCACGATGAAGAACCCATCGCGCGATATCCCCAAGGCGGTTATCGCCGGTGGCGTTGCCATCGCGGCGATCTACATTATCTGTGGCATCGGTATTGGAGCCGCGGTTCCCACCGAGCAGCTTTCACTCGATTCGGGCATTGTGGACGCGGTTGCCGCCATGGTGGGGCGCGCTCACCCGCTGACGATGGTCGTGGGCGTGGCCTTTTTGGTGACGCTGTTCGCCAACATGATCTGCTGGAGTTTTGGCGTCAACAACGTGGCGAGCTATGCCGCGCGCCACGGCAACATGCCGCGCCCCTTTGCGCTGGTGTCCAAGAAGACCGGCATGCCCAACGGCTCAGCACTCATTAACGGTTGTTTTGCCAGCTTGGTGCTGCTACTTCAGATTCCGCTGGGCGAAGGTTCCGACGTCTTTTGGGTCTTCTTCTCGATGAACGTCGTCTTTCTGCTCATGAGCTATATCCCGATGTTCCCGGCGTTTTGGCGCCTGCGTAAATACGACGACCGCTCACGTGTGTTCCGCGCGCCCTTCGAGGGCAAGGTGCTTGCGGTGGCGCTTGCGGTGCCGGTGGTAGAGCTCGTGCTTTCCATTGTTGCGACAATCGTGCCGCTTAACAGCTCGCCCGCCGAGATGTCAAAGTTGCCGATCCTCATGGGTGTGGTGATCGGCGTGTTGCTGGGCGAGGTTTCGCGCCTCATATCGCGCCGCGGCCGCAGCATCGACAATCCCGGCGTTGGCGCATAGGGGTCAGGTTATTTTGCACCAAAACAGTAGCGCCGCGAGTTGTGCGGTGCTAGATGCATCTTGGATTACTGTTCACGCTGCTCGGGATCAGATGCGAGCTTGGGTGCAAAGTAGGGGACGTGGCCCAGGTAGGGGCAGCTGTCCGAACGCTCTTCGACGACACAGGGGACGTCATTGTAGGTAAGTGAGTCGCACAGGTGGGCGATGGCCTTGGCGGCAGGAGCGACGAGCATCTTGAGCGGTGCGATAGGCGCCATGGCATCTCCTTTCCTGTATGCGACCCGTGCTTTGGCGCGAATGTATATGCCGCAAGTCTAGCATCCCGCCCAGGAGAGCTTCAAACCACCACAAAGGGGACAGTGAACTGCGCCCCGAAACTTGGAT
>URBA01000116.1 GCA_900545905.1 uncultured Collinsella sp. | reverse complement strand
TCTAGCTTCGTCGGCAGCGTCAGATGTGTATAAGAGACAGCCGCAGTTGGGGCAGCGAAAACGGCGGCAAGTTCTGCAGCAACTGCGGAACGCCCAGGCCCTAGCCCCTCTATCTGGTAATTGGCGGGGGATCCGCCACCCCCGCATTTGCTTCTATGGGTTTCGTTCGATAAAGGAGGACACCATGAAGACAACGTTCAAAAAGTCCGTACTCGCATTTCTGACATGCGTCCTTGCGCTCGCCTTTGCCCTGACGGGCTGCAGCGGCGGCGGCAAAGACCCCAAGGCCAACTTCGTCGGCAGCTGGGAACTCTCGGGTGGAACCCTGGAGGGCGAAGAACTGACCGATGAGTACATGAAGATGCTCGAGGATTGGGGTGTGCACTGCGTCCTGATTCTCGATGAGGACGGTACAGGTGCCCTCGACCTGTTCCTTGAAGTCGTCGACCTTAAATGGGAGGCAAAGGACGCCACCACCGTAACCATCACCGCCGAAGACGAGTCGCATGACATGAAGCTCAAGGACGGCAAGCTCATCCTCGAAGAGGATGACGGCAATCTTGTCTTTACCAAGTCCGACAAGGACCTGTCCGGCACGGTGAAGAAGGATCGCGAGGCGGCCGAGAAGGAAGAGGAGATCGATGAGGCCGTCGAAGACGACGATGTCCAGAGCGTCGAAATCTCCCCCGCCGTCACCGTCGCCGATGACGATCTGTGCACCATCACCATTACCGAGAAGTTCAAAGACGACTGGGGCGACATCGGCTTTGTCGTCAACATCACCAACAAGAGCGACAAGGACCTGACCTTCTACGCTCCTTCCGGCAAGACCAACATCAACGGCACCATGAAGGAACCCTGGTTCTCGACTCACCTGATGCCCGGCACCAACGCCACCGAGGAATTCACGTTCTCGAGCGGCGAGCTTGACAGCCTTGACGACCTGGTCAACACGACCATCGGCATCGACGCCTACCTGACCGATTCCTACGAGGACGTCGCCTCCTACAGCGCAACCATCGCGTAACGACAGACACCGACAGCCGCGGATTGGCGGACATATCCGCGCACACCAGGCGGTGCCGCAGGAGTTGACCCTGCGGCACCGTCGCTTTTATGCCGATGCGTAACGAGCGCTAGCGCTCCATGTTGGGAACGATGCTGCCCTCCGTTACTGCGCGCACGGCAAGGCGCATGATGTTGTCGTAGCCGGTCTTGTTGAGGATCTCCGAGATGCGGCGTTTGATGGTTCCCTCGCTCATAAACAGCTCGGCCGCAATCTCGCGGCGGCTCTTGCCCTCGCAGGCAAGGCGCAAAATCGACAGCTCGACATCGTCGAGGGCCGCCGTGCCCGAGAAGATGCTCTCGGGCGGCTTGGGAAACGTGCAGTAACCCGCCAGCGTGGAGCGCATCACGGCGAATAGCTCGTCGATACCGACGTTCTTGTACACAAAGCTGTCGACGCCCGCCTCGCGCGCCTGGTCCACAAAGGTGATTTCGGGCATACCCGTCATGATAATGACGCGGCACTCGGGCAGTTGTTCTTTGATGCGCGCCGCCGCCACGATGCCGTTGGAATCATGCTCGGTGCATACGTCCATCAGTATCATGTCCGGGCGCTCCTTGAGCGCGACACCCAAGGCCTCGGAGGCATCGGCGATCGCGGCAACGACGGTCATATCGGGCTGGTCGCCAACGGAGCGCGCCAGGCTCTCGCGCAGGATGGCCTGATCTTCGACAATTAACACGCGGATCATGAGCTTCTCCTTTGGGACGTGTCGTTGGCGTTAAGCGGAATGGATACCGTAAGCGTAAAGGGCGGGGTGGCGTGGACCTCTAGGCTGCCACCCAGATCTTGCGCGACATGCCTCATACCTGGGATACCCGTTCCCTCGCGATACGATACGGGGGCCGGGGACCCGTCGTTAGAAATCGTCATGTGCGCGACGGCGTCAGCATCCGTCCTCTCCTGCCACAAGCGCACATGGACCCGATGCGCCTGCGCATGCTTGGTGGCGTTGGTCGAGGCCTCGCGGATAATCTGCAAAAAGGCGGCGGCGACACGCGCGTCCTCAGGCAGCGCGCCCTCAACATCGATCTGCACGCTCACCAGGCCAAAAGCATGGACGATATCGCCCAGTTGCTCTGCCGGTTCGGTGTCGCCCCCGCTGCGCAGATCGGCAGCGATTGAGCGCAGCAGCGGGTCGATCTGCTCGAGTGACTCGTCATCCAGGCGCCCTTCCTCCAGATAACGATGGAGAATGGACAGGCGCTGCCCGATCACGTCGTGCACGCGGGCGCGCATACGTAGGTAGGCCGCATTGTCGGCAACCTTTTTAACTTCTTCGATCTGGGACTGGAGCTCTTGGCCCGCAAGCTCAAGCAGGTGGTTTGCTTGCGCCAAGCGGTCGTAGGCGTGTGCGTATTCCGTCACGTCCAGTCCGATAATGCGCTCAAAGAGGCGGCCCGAAACCATAACCTCGTCGCGCACAAATAGGCGAATCTCGGCGGGAGAAATCTCGATCACCGCGCGAGCCTCACCAAAACGGTCCAAGTTAATCCGCACGCGGTTCCTACTGCTTTCGGGCATTTGCATGCTAAGTTTGCGCAGGTCGTTCCATGTGCCGCTCATGTCACCTAGATCGGTGGGCATATGAAGTTCCACCAGGTTTTTGCGCATGCAGCGGTTCATGAGCAGCGGACGGCCCCTCGGGTCCAGATACAGGATGCCCACGGGAATCACGTTGATGGTCTCGATCGTCGAGAACGCGGTGATATCCTCCTGGCGGTTACGGACGTCCATCAAGAGCGCCGCGATGGAACGGAACAGGAAGAACGCTCCCTCTGCGATAAGGACAACGGTCCACGCCGAGCCCGTGGCAAAAACCACCGGCGGTGTAACGGCGACAACAAGCAGCAGCTCGACCAGCATGACGGGGCGACGATAGCGCACCATAAGGACCACGCCATAGGCAAAGATCGCGGCATTGAGCCACAGCACTCCGCCCATTGCCCTAGCGCAAACGTCAAGCGGCGCCACCAGATACGAGCCAGACGACGCGAATAAGATGAGCGCCGAAATCATCAGGTGAAGCACAAGGCTCGTCTCGTAGGCGCAAATCACCTTACGGTTATAGGACGAGCGGCGCGATGCGATGAGCGGGACGTGGATCATCTGCAGACACGCAGCCAGGGCAAAGACAACATCGAGCGCAACGATTTGGGGAAGGATGAGCGAAATCTGCATCGTCACTCACCCGCCCTCGGCATCAAGACGATCATGCGCAGCTGGCCGGGCTCGCCCTCAAGGCGGTATGCCACGTTGCGCCCTTGCAGAGCGCTTTCGAGCTCTTGCGCAGCGGGCGTCTGCGAAAGATCTTCATCATCGTTGGAAAATAGCGTGGCGCGCAGCTCGACACTGCACCGGTCATGGTCGCCCAAGTGATACATAAGCGCCGGATGGTCGGTGGTGTAGGCAAAAAACGCAAAGTCATACACGCAGTCGTACAGGGCGCTTACCGTACTGGCGTGCAACGGGCGCCGTATGGCGATAATCGAGGCGCAATCGATATCGATGGTGCGCAGGTCGCTTGCGAGCTCGTTGGCAATGAGCTGAATGCGGTCGCGATCAAAACCGCTCTCCCCGTGCTGTGCCAACGTGAGCGACCCCTTGCGCTTGCAATAGGCGACGAGCATCTTGGCGCGCTGCAGCATGCGGTAACGCTCGTGCGAAGACGCCTCGTCGGTCAACGGCGGCAGCGAACTCAGCAGGTCGTACATCCCTTCGAGCGCGCGGGCAAGTGCTTGGTCCACGTCTTGGACCAGCAAGGTCTCGGCCTCTTGATCTGCCAAATGTGTCTTAAGGTCGTAGTCGGCGGCAAGCAGCTCATTTTGGCGCTGCAGCTCCATGCGACGATGCGCCAGTTCGCGATTGAGTTCGTTGAGCTCCGAGACGTCCTGGGCAAGGAGAGCCGATCCACCCAGCAGCGGAAAGGCGCGATACATTACATCGGGATCGGACGCCACGGCAAAGGCGTGAGCGTGCCCGTGCTCTTGGACCCGCAACTCCTCACGCACGCCTACCGGCATTGGCTTTGACACCGGCGTGACATAGACTTCCTGCAGGTCACGCGTTAGAACTTTGAGGTCAAGCGGCAAGGTGTCGAAGATGCCGGCGATGTCGTGATATGACGGAATGACACCGCAATCGAGACAGATTTCCATCGCCACCACGCACAGGACGCAGTAGACAAGTGAAAAATTAAGCCTCCATGCCCAGGGCACACGCAGAGCATATGAAATGGCAAAGAACGCGCCGCCCAATAGGACAAGCGCGGCCGTGCCCGAGAAACGCTGAATACGAAAAGACGAGGACCGTCCTACCAAGATAAAAAAGGGAACGAAGTTAAAGGCTGTCCATACCAGAACGGTACCGTAGCCCCAACCATATGTGTAATCGTTGCTCCAGGTTCCACTCGATCGATCGAAATGGAAGACCTGCTGATGAACATCGTTAGTAAGCACAAAGCCGATAAGCAGGACAGCCATGACCCACAAAACGGTGCGGTACCGACGCCCCATACGATGCTGTTCCAAACCCGCGAGGCGCAGACCGCACAGCTGGTAGATCAGCGGAATGAGCGTCATGGGCACGTAGTACAGGTACCACAGCACGGTGGCATAGAACGGCGTGAACGACTTATATTTGAGGATGACCTCGATCATCCACAGGGCACAAATGGCGGCGATGGCAACAAGGCGGCGGCGCAAGACGTAGTCCAAGCAGCGTAGGTACGCCAACACACCCCAGATTGAAAATGCAATTGCGGCGACAAGCAGCGGGAGAGAGCTCGAGTGGACGAGCGCATCCACGACCTCTTCGGACACCTCGCTATAGGCGGGCACGGCGTTAGAAAGTTTGGGGTCGAAGGCGAACAGCGCCGGCAAGACTGCCAAAAGCATGAGGAACAGTGCGGTGATGGCGCCGGCGATAGCGAAGACGCGGTGACGGTACGCCTGATGTGTTATGCCAACAAGGAATCGCGGCATGGCGAAGAGCCTGCCGCCCCTGGGATCCGCCACGGGTGCGGATCGGGCGGCCGCGTGGCCGATATGTCGCTCGCAGGTACCCATAGTGCTTTTAGTGTACCGACAGGCGGGCCCAAAAAGCGGGCCACATGTCCCAAAATCCGCCGACGGCAAAGGGTGTCCCCAGCGACTAGTCGTTTAAGAACGTCCATTACAGTCGAAATTGTCAGCCCGGGCCCGTCTCGGGCTACG
>URBA01000115.1 GCA_900545905.1 uncultured Collinsella sp. | reverse complement strand
GCCAATGAGCAGGCGGTGGTCGAGCTGCGCCGTCGCAAGCGCCGCAGCAACAAGCCGCTTGCCGTTATGGTGCGCAGCCTTGCCGATGCTGAACGCCTGTGCCATGTCGATGATGCCGAGCGCGGCTTGCTAACCGGTAGCATCCGCCCCATCGTGCTGTTGCGCCGGCGTGCTGTTGGCGAGGGAGATTCCCCCGACGCCCTTACACTCGCGCCATCCGTCGCGCACGATTTACCCGAGCTCGGCGTCATGCTCCCCTATACACCGCTTCAACATCTGCTGCTTGCAGCTGCCGATTCGCATGACATGCACGCGCTGGTCATGACCAGCGGAAACCTGAGCGAGGAACCAATCGAGACCGACGACGACCTTGCTTGGGAACACCTCGTTGCCGCCGGCATCGCCGACGCGCTGCTCGGCAACGACCGCGCGATCCTCTCGCGCTACGATGATTCCGTGGTACGTGTGGTCGGTGGGGTCGCTATGCCCGTGCGCCGCGCTCGCGGATATGCGCCGCAACCGTTGTCGTTGCCGGCGCTCGACGGCACTGCACCCTGCGTGCTCGCCTGCGGGCCGCAGCAAAAAGCCACGATCGCATTCACGCGCGAGAACGCGAACGGCGAGGCAGCCTGTTTTATGTCGCAGCATATTGGCGATGTCGAAAACGGCGAGACCTTCGATGCCTGGAACGCCGCACGCATACGCTTGGAAGACCTTTTTGACTTGACGCCCACCGCGCTGGCCTGCGACTTGCATCCCAGCTATCTATCGAGTCAGTGGGCACGCGAACAGACGCGAAAATGCAATCTGCCGCTCGTCGAGGTGCAGCACCATCATGCGCATATCGCGAGCGTAATGGCCGAGGCTATCGCCGCGGGCCAGCTTACAACCGACGCGCGCGTCCTTGGCATCGCCTTTGACGGCACCGGCGCCGGCACCGATGGGACCATTTGGGGCGGCGAGTTTCTTGTTGCCGGCCTTGCCGATTTTGAACGCGCCGCGCATTTGCGCACCTGGGCGCTCCCCGGCGGCGCCGCATCCGTGCGCGATGCCCGGCGCAATGCCTTTGCCCTGCTGAGCGAGCTCGGCCTGCTCGAGCACCCGGGTGCCGCGGGACTATTGAGCACCCTCGACGAGCAAACGCGCAACATCACGACTACGATGATCGAGCGGAACATCAACAGCCCACGCACGAGCAGCATGGGGCGTCTCTTTGACGCCGCAGCTGCAGTTTTGGGCATTTGCGGGCAGGCAACCTACGAAGGCGAGCCCGCCATCGAACTCGAAGCCGCCGCCTGGCGCGCGCTCGGCATTAAGCCCGTTCGTCTCGACGGCAATCATACAGGCGTGTTCACGTCTGCCGACGACTCCCCCATCTTGGACCCCCAACCGCTCATCGAAGCTCTTCTGAATGGAATCGAGGCAGGCGCGCCGGCCGACAGGCTCGCCCTCGGGTTTCACATCGCCATTACGCACGCTACGACCCACGTCGCGTGCGAGATCTGTGAGCGCGAAGGCCTCGATACCGTCGCGCTCTCGGGCGGTGTGTTCATGAACCGGCTTTTGCTTCAGCTCCTTACTCACGAACTCAAAGACGCCGGTCTTGCCGTCTTGGTCCCCCACGCTGTGCCCGTCAACGACGGCTGCATCGCCTACGGTCAGGCCGCCATCGCTCGCGCTTGCCTCGCGCAGACGGCGTCGCACTCAACCGTCTCACAGGTGTAACGCGTTTGCCCGCGGCTCCCGCGAGCGCTACCATCATCTGATGGGTAATTAGGCGCCTATCCAGCGCAAAACGTATAAAAGAGGAACATTATGTGCCTTGCCGTTCCCGGTAAAGTAGTCAAACGCGACGACGACCTTAAGGCGACCGTCGACATGATGGGCATCGAGCGCCCCGTTTCGCTGCGCCTCGTGCCGACGGCACAGGTAGGCGACTATATTCTCGTGCACGCCGGCTTTGGCATTCAGATTGTCGACGAGCAAGAAGCCCAAGAGACACTCGAGCTCATCAATACCATGACCGAGCTGGCCGAAGAGAACCAGCTCGCCACCAACCCGGCCGAGGCATACTAGTGGCGGCGGCGCAGCCGGTTCGCTCCGGTATCGACTTTTCGGCATTTCGCGACCCCAAGCTGGCGCGCGAGCTCATCGACCGCATTCATGAGCTTGTCGGCGACCGCAGTATCAACCTTATGGAGGTCTGCGGCACGCATACCGTGAGTATCGGCCGCTATGGCTTTCGTTCCATTATGCCGGCGGGCCTCAAGCTGCTGAGCGGCCCGGGCTGCCCCGTCTGCGTCACCGCCAACCGTGACATCGACCACGCAATCGCGCTTTCCAACATGGACGGCGCCATCATCACCACCTTTGGCGACATGATGCGCGTGCCCGGATCGTCCACCTCGCTTGCCGCGCAAAAGGCGGCGGGGCGCGATATCCGCATCGTCTACTCTCCGCTCGACGCACTCGACATTGCCGAGCAAAATCCCGAACGCCCGGTCATCTTTATGGGCGTCGGCTTTGAAACCACAACGCCCACCATTGCCGCCGCTATCCTGGAGGCCGACGCGCGCGGGCTCCAGAACTTCTCGGTCTACTGTGCTCACAAGACCACGCCGCCGGCTCTGCGCGCGATCTCCAACGACCCCGAGACGACCATCGACGGCTTTATCCTGCCTGGTCACGTCGCTACCATCACGGGCTTGGTGCCCTTTAGCTTTTTGGTGGGCGAGTTCGATACCCCGGGCGTGGTCACGGGATTTGAGCCGGTCGACATTCTGCAGGGCATCTGCATGCTGGTCCAGATGGTTATCGAGAACAGGCCGGCGATCGACAACGCCTACCGCCGTGGCGTCAACGCAGGCGGCAATCCCGTAGCGCGCCAGCTGGTCGAGCAGGTATTTGAGCCGTGCGACACCACGTGGCGCGGGCTGGGGCCGATTGCCGACTCGGGTCTTTCCATCCGACCCAAATTCGCGCACTTTGATGCCGGTTCCCGCTTTGACGTGCCCATTGAGCCGACGGTCGAGCCGCGCGGGTGCCGCTGCGGCGACGTGCTCCGCGGGGCCATCACGCCGAGCGACTGCCCGCTGTTTGGCCACGCCTGCACGCCCGAGCACCCCGTCGGTCCGTGCATGGTGAGCTCCGAAGGCAGCTGCGCGGCACACTTTAGATACCACGGCTAGCTCGGACGCACCCGCACGCTGGCACCACCCTCGATTGGAGTTTTCGATATGTCTCGCACCGCCACCGATAGCACTGTCCTGCTGGGCCACGGCTCCGGCGGTCAGATGATGAAACGTATTATCGACGAGGTCTTTCTGGATGCCTTTGGATCGCCCGAGCTGCTCGCGGGCAACGATGCCGGCGTCGCCGCGCTGCCCGCGAGCGGGCGCATCGCCATGTCGACCGACAGCTTTGTGGTGACGCCGCAGTTCTTCCCCGGCGGCAATATCGGCCGTCTCGCCGTATGCGGAACCGTCAACGACGTCGCGACCTCGGGCGCCAACGTCCGTTATCTTTCGTGTGGCTTCATCCTCGAAGAAGGCTATCCCATGGATAAACTGCGCCAGATTGTGCAGACCATGGCCGAGACGGCGCGCGAGGCAGGCGTGGCGATTATCACCGGCGACACCAAAGTGGTCGAGCGTGGCGGGGCCGACGGCGTCTACATCAATACCGCCGGCGTGGGCGAGGTTCCCACGGGCGTGGCGCTCAGCGGCGCCAACTGCCAGCCCGGCGATGTCATCCTGGTGTCGGGTACGTTGGGCGACCACGGCATCGCCATCATGAGCCAGCGCGAGGGCCTGGCGTTTTCGAGCACGATCGAAAGCGACGCCGCGCCGCTCAACCACCTGATTGCCGACGTGCTGGCTGCTGCCCCCGACACCCGCTGCTTCCGCGACCCCACGCGCGGCGGCCTGGCATCTACGCTCAACGAGTTTGCCCAGGCCAGCGGTGTTGCCATGGAGGTCGACGAAAATGCCGTGCCCGTGCGTCCCGACGTGCAGGCCGCCTGCGAGATGCTCGGCTACGATGTGCTGCAGGTGGCAAACGAGGGCAAGATGGTCGCCGTGGTGCCGGCCGAGCAGGCCGATGCCGCGCTGGCGGCCATGCGCGCCGCCCGCTACGGCGAGAACGCCGCCATCATCGGTCGCGTGCTGCCGCTTGCCGAGGGTGCCCGTCCCGCTGTGCGCGTGCGCACCGGCTGGGGCTCAACCCGCATCCTCGACATGCTCGTAGGAGAGCAGCTGCCGAGGATTTGCTAACGACAAAGGCTCAGGGCTATTAAAGATATTCAGATTCCAAACATGCCCGGCACGCATGCCAAGTATCATGGGGTGCGTTTTACAACTCAAGCGGCAGGAGCACCCATGGCAGCAGCTTTTTCCCATGTGATCTTTGATCTGGATGGCACCATCCTCAACACGCTCGAGGACCTGGCGGCCGCCGGCAACCATACCTGCGAGACGCACGGCTGGCCCACGTTTGCCGTCGACGAGTACCGCTACAAGGTGGGAAACGGCATGCTCAAGCTGGTCGAGCGCTTTATGCCTGCCGAGTATGCGGGCGACGGCCGTATGTTTGAGCAGACGCTTGCCGAGTTTAGGGCTTACTACGGCGAGCACAAGGAGGACCACACCGCACCGTACGCCGGCACGATCGAGATGCTCGACCGCCTGCGCACCGCGGGCGTGCAGCTTGCCGTGCTCACCAACAAGGACCATTTTTCGGCCGCTCCGCTTATCGAAAAATACTTTGGTTCCGAGCGCTTTGCGCTGGTGCAGGGCCGCGTCGATGCGTTTCCTCCCAAGCCCGAGGCGCCTGTTACGCTGCATGTGATGGAAGAGCTAGGCGCCGACCCGGCAACCACGCTCTATGTGGGCGATTCCAATGTCGATGTTCTGACCGGTCACAACGCCGGCCTCAAGAGCGCCGGTGTCACCTGGGGCTTCCGTGGCCGCGCAGAGTTGGAAGCCACCGGCGCCGACTACGTGGTGGACACACAGGAAGAGCTCGTGGCGCTGGTGCTTGGCGAGTAGCAGGGCTGTTGCTCAACGCGGCTGTAGCGATTCTGCCGCGCGGAAAGTGCATCCCGTTTCAGAGCAATATTCCGGGTCGCGCTTTCCGCAACCCACCCCATCCGGAAACCGCGACCCACTATTCGGCCAAAAACCGGGTCGCATTTTCCCGACCGCTCGATGCAACGCCAATACACCAACCACACCCAAAGAGTGTCCCCAACTGCCGGCAGAGACGATATGAGCAGGACATAAAAACATTGAGAGCCCCTGCTGCA
>URBA01000114.1 GCA_900545905.1 uncultured Collinsella sp. | reverse complement strand
CGGCAGCGTCAGATGTGTATAAGAGACAGAGCCAGCGGTCGTGGTGACCGAAGCGCTGCGCGGCGCCGATGCTGTTGACGGCGCTCGCGAGGGAATGCATGCGCTGCAGCAGCAATATGCGGCTACGATGTCTGCCTTGCGCGAGGCGGCTGAATAAGAGGCCGCGAGCCTTGATGACTATGAGAGTGGATAATCTCCCGTTTTAGGCTCGGTGGCGGCCTCAAAGTGGGAGATTATCCACTCTCGTTCGATACGTGTCCAAAAATCCACTCTCACCCCTTCTGATTAGTGAATGGCCTATGCGCACTGGCAGGGCTTTCCGCATGCAATCCATATCGTTGTTCGATAAACTGTTCGAATAACGATAGAGTCGATGAGGGTGAGTGTATGTCCAACAGCGTTCAACGTATGGCCAAGGCGCGCGAAAGTATCAGGAAGCTTGGCTTTTGCATGACGGTCGTTTTTACGGGAATGCTCGTCGCTTTTGTCGCGTTGGTTGTTTACGTGATCTGGTATGCGATTGCAAACGTTGCTTCTGTCGATTCTTTCGGTGTCGTGACGCTTCTCGACGGCGGGCGCGTCGTCATCCCAAGCGGACTGTGCATGGCGCTTGTCGCAGGTATTTCGCTTGTCGTTATGTGCGGAATTAGCCGTAACATCTCGCGGGGCGTATCGCCCTTTACCAAGGCGCATGTGCGGCTTATCCGTGTTCTTGCACTTGCCTTTGCTGTTAACGCCGCGGTTTCGCTTGTTGGTGCCTATGAATCGGTCGATCTCACCATTGGCGGACTGGAGCTTTACATCGTGCCTCATTCCTTCGTTGTTGCGATTTGCCAAGGTGTTACCTTGGATGCGGGGTCGTTTATCGGCGCGGTCGTCTGTTTATTTATCTCGGCAATCTGGAGTTATGCCTCGCTGCTCCAAGAGCAGTCTGATGAGCTTGTGTAGGGAGGAAACATGAGCTATCTCATCATCGAGCTCGAGACACAGCTGCTTAAGACCGGAAAGACCAGCGCCGATCTGATTCGGGCGACGGGGCATACTCCGGCTAATATTTCAAAGCTAAGAAACGGAAAAATTAAAGCCATTCGCCTCAAGACGCTTCTCGATATCTGTGATGAACTTGATTGTCAGCCGGGAGATATTATTCAGCGCGTGAGCGAGGAGGAGCTCGAGGAGCTTATTGTCGAGCGCGCAAAAAATGTCGTGAGGCAGATGCGGGACGGCGGAGGCAACGAGGCGTCGCTTCCGACATCAGTCTTCGCCGTCGATTTGAGCGACGAGTAGCATAAAGCGAGCAGCTAAAACGAAATATCAGTGCGATGGGGCCCGTGCCTAACACGGGCTCCTTCTTTTGAAATTATCTTGACAAATATAAGTTATCGACAAACAATAACCAAAAGTAAATACGATAAGAGAAAGGAGGAACGATATGAGCGCATCAGCGGTAAAGCTATCAAAGGTGTCAAAGCGCTATGGGAAACGGCGCGTTTTGCATGACGTTTCCTTCGAGGTGCATCAGTCTGAGCTTTGCGCCCTTGTCGGTGCGAACGGGGCGGGCAAGAGCACGCTTATTAAAATCGTATTGGGCCTTTGTGGGCCATCTTCGGGGAGCGTGGAGCTCTTTGGAGGCAAGTCAAAAAGAGAGCTTAGCCTGATGCGGGCGCGTGTCGGCTATGTGCCAGATTCCAGCGGAGCATACCAGTCCCTCAGTGCGGCTGAGAATCTTCAAATCCGATGTGCGGAATGGGGGCTCGATGAGAGCCGTGAGGTTCCTCGCGTTTTGAGTCTGGTTGGACTGGACGTCGAAGAGAAAAAGAGCGTGAGCAGTTTTTCTCTGGGAATGAAACGGCGGCTGGATATAGCTACGGCTTTGTTGGGCGACACTGACTTGCTTATTTTTGATGAGCCGGCAAATGGGTTGGACCCGCTGGGCATCGAGAATATATGGGCACTTATCGGACGATTGAATCGAGAACAGGGCAAGACCATGCTCATCTCTAGCCATGATTTGGATGAGTTGACATCGGTTGCAACAAGTTGCGTGTTTATCCATGACGGTGAACTACTGAAAAAAGAATCGATGGATGTCATAAGGGATGAGGCGTCGTCCCTAAAAGAGTATTACAGGCGCTTGATGAAGGCGGTCTCGCTATGAAGCAGGCGATTCGTCCCATAAGGGCAGATTTGATGCGTTTGCACAGAATGTTCCCGGCGCAGTTTGGTCTTGCGCTTATGTTGACGTTCGGTCTTCTCTTTGGCGTCATCCTAAATAACGGAGCAACGTTGCTAGCCTTTGGCAATGGCGTTTGTGGGGAGGATATTGGTTTCATCTGGAATGTAATCGACCCTTCTGCGCCTGACGAGTCCCTTGCGCGCAGTGCTTTTGCCGGTACATCCCTGTTCGTCCCACTCATCATTTGTCTGGTGCTTTTACAGGAGCATGGCTATAAAGAGGGATACCGAATTTCTTCGGCAAGAGGCCTCGCCCGCTTTAATGGGGCTCTGGCACACGTGCTTTCGTCTGCTTTAATGATTGTCGCAGCATATAGCGCACTTTGCCTTCTTCTGTTTGCAATAGCCATAATGCGTGGGGGACAAAACTGCACGCACGACATGCTGGCTGCATTTTTGCCCGCGATGTTAATCAATGCCGTATTGGTGATATCGGTTGCGTTAGAGACGGTGACCATCTACCGGATTACAAGCAGCGCCGTATTTAGCGGGGCTGCGGTAATAATAGGGTTTGTCATGAGCCTGACGCTCTACGGAGCTTACCTTCAGTCGCCCACACCATCCTTGCGATGGATCTTCTTTCTTCCGGGGCCGTACCTTGGAGTCGGATGTGCCCTTGGGTATAGCGATATGGGCCAGCTCACGCTTCTGGGGTATGGCGCGGCAGCCGGCTGTCTATCGGTATTGATTTACACTCTCGTGACCTGTCATGTCGGAGGTGTACTCAATGGCTCGTCAGATTAAAGGGTTCCTCCATTCAGAATTGAAGCATGTGAGCAAATGGGCATACGCCTTAATCCTGGCAATTTATGCGTGCATGGTGGTATTGCAGCTTAATTCTTTCCCGATGTGGTTCTGTAGCCTCCGTGAGAACAGTTTCTTGGGCTTTTTCCCAGACCCGACGCTTCGGCTATCGGCAGAGGATGTCCTTCTATTTGATAATGCAGAGGTTTTTCGCGGTCTGTTGTTCAACGTGGCCCCGTTGGCTCACGCATTGTTCTTTCCGTTCATCGCGGCTTGCATTGTTCCGTGCTTTGTCAGTTCGGGCTTTGTTGAGGAACCATGGGGGTTGTCGGAGGCTCGGGGAGGGAAGCGGGTATGCGCTACTGTTGCGCGAGCGATGCTGTCTTCTTTCGCCCTTTTGGGCGCCTTTGTCCTGTCGAGCGTCGTTTTGTACCGTCTTAACTGCGCGATCGTTTCGGATGCACAACAGTATTCTAACCTAGATATATTTTGCTATCGACTTCTTCTGACCAGTGTCGTCTGCCTGGCATACACGGTCTCTAGCGTGATCGTTGTTTCTTATTTTGGGTCTGGCTTCGGTTCCATTGGCATGTTGTTGGTTGTCAACGTCGTAGCGATCTACATACAGCTCGGAGCCGATTCCATGCTTCCGCTTCCGTCCTCGATGCTCATGTGGACTTGCGGTGTGACCCCGTTGGGGAATGGCCAATGCGTTTCGATTTTAATTGACTGTCTAATAAACGTAGCAAGCGTTTTAGCCATCTGCTTTACCGTCGACCGATTGCGGTCGAGATTTCTTTGATTGTTTGTGAGGGATAATCATACCGAGCATACCAAATTCAGGGGGGGGCGGGCACCGTGGCTGGTGTCCGCCCCCCCCTGGCATGGAAGGTTTAAGCCTGTGTGATTCGCGAGCTAGCGAGCCTGCTTGACCTTTGCCGCTGCCTCGACAAACGACTTCCACAGGTTAAAGTCGGTCTCGAGTGTCTGCCAGGTGTACTCGGGATGCCATTGCACGCCCAGGCAGAAAGGCTGGCCTTCGACTTCGATGCACTCGGGAACGCCATCGGTTGCCTTGGCGACCAAGCGCGTGCTTTTACCCAGACGATCGACGCAGCAGTGATGTGCTGAGTTGGTCTGGATCAGTCTGTGGCCGCCAAGCGCGCGCTCCAGCAGCGAGCCCGGCACGACCTCGACGGGATGCACGGGGTCGTTGAGCACGTGGGTATGGCGCCACTGCGTGCGGCCCTCGCGCGCACCCAGGCTCGGCACGTCCATGCACAGGGTGCCGCCGGTGGCGACATTGAGCAACTGCGTGCCGCGGCAGGTGGTAAAGAGCGGCTTTTTGGCGCGGAGCACCTCGTTGACCAGCTTGAATTCAAAGCTATCGCGGATCTCGCAGCACAGTGTGGGGTCGTAGGGACGGTTGTCGCCCCAGCGCTTGGGGTTGACGTCGGGGCCGCCGGGGATGGCAATGCCGTCGGCGATGTCGACGTAATGGCGGATGACATCGATGTCCTCGGTGATGGACATCTGCAGCGGCAGGCCGCCGGCGGCAAGGATGGCATCGACAAAGACACTTGCGATTTCCTCGTTGGGGGAGAGCGTCTCGCTTAAAAACGGCTTTGCCTCTTCCCAACGCGGCGCGACGAGGATGAGCGGGCGGTCGGCGGGATCGACGTCGACGTGCGGGGTGTATGCCGATGAAGTGCGAGTTCCGATCATAGGTGTTGCTTTCGAATCTAAAGGTGACAGGGCGCATGAGAGACGTAGGACAACACTTTCAATGGATTTGTCCCACGGGGTGGCTGGCTAGTGGCCCTTAATGGAGTTGAGGAAGTCCTGGGCGCGCTTGGTCTGGGGATGGTTGAAGAATTCGTCGGGCGTGCCGGTCTCCACGATCTGGCCATCGGCCATAAACACGACGCGGTCGGCCACGCGGCGGGCAAAGTTCATCTCGTGCGTGATGACGATCATCGTCATGCCCTGCTGGGCCAGGCGAACCATGACCTCGAGCACCTCGTTGATCATCTCGGGGTCCAGTGCGCTCGTGGGCTCGTCAAAGAGCATGGCCTTGGGCTGCATGGCGAGCGAACGGGCGATGGCCACGCGCTGCTGCTGGCCACCCGAAAGCTGCGCGGGCACCTTGTCGGCCTGCTCGGCTACGCCCACGCGGCTCAGGAGGTCCATGGCGCGCTCGCGAGCCTCGTCCTTGGACACGCCCAGTACGTCGACCGGACCAAGCATGACGTTCTGCAGCACCGTCATGTGCGCAAACAGGTTGAACTGTTGAAACACCATGCCCAGCTCGGCACGCATGCGGGCAAGGTCTTTGCCCTGTCTCTTATACACATCTGACGC
>URBA01000113.1 GCA_900545905.1 uncultured Collinsella sp. | reverse complement strand
AATAAACCCAAACGCCCTCGCGCTCGGGTTTATTGCGTTGATATATAAGTTATCGGTGCCTAAATACTCATGGCCTTTGACTTGTAAGACGAAATAGCGCGGGGATATACACCAGGGAAGAAATCCCGAGCGCAACAAGCAATACGACTCGAATGCCCGCAACGCTACTCAGCACAGAGTTGAGCAGATAGAAAAGAACAGCACCCACCGCCACCATCTGGCTTTGAACCGAAATCAGTGAACAGCGCATCGATGAATCGACAGCATTTTGAAAAATTGAGTATTTAATTGGAGCAAATAACGAGTAGGCGACCGTCTGCAACACATAGAACACGGGCAGCAAATAGACCGGAGTAAAGGGAATCAAAAATAGAGCAGTCAGGGAAAGGCGCACGATGCCGCAAATACGCGCAAAACGGCCCTTGTCGACATGAGCAATCACACTGGGCACAATAAGCCCCATGGAGGCCGAGGCAAGGAGCTGGACCGCAATGATCACACCCGAAGCGACGGCATTCATTCCGCGACCCGCAAGCAACAGTGAGAAAAAGTCTTCCAGGGCGACAAAAGCAAATGCTTGAGAACAGTCCATGATGAACGCTGACCGAAGAATGCCATTACCCGCAATAGCAGCACCGATCATCTTCGGGCTAATTCCATACTCAGGTGTCACCGCGGTGCCCTCTCTTCTCACCTCAGGAATACAGACAACGACAACCAATGTCAGCACCATTGCGATGATATCGACCGAAAGCCCAATGAGATACGCGCCAGCGGACGAAATGAAACCGCCCACACAAGCGGAGAGGGCATAAGACACATAGAAGATGAATCGCTCAACGACATTAAGTCTTACGAGCTGGTCCTGAGAGACGCTGTCAATGTAAATCGCTTCTATGGATCCGCTCATACATGCAACGGCAAAACCTTTGAGAGCAAACGCGCCGATTAAAAGCAGAGGAGAACGGACGAGAAGCAGGGCGACATAGTATCCAAGCATCCCCACGACGCCAACGAGACCACTTGTCTTTCGTCCAAACCTATCGGCAATATAGCCAGTGGGAACTTCAAGGATGAACTTGCTCACTTGATATGCAATCATCATGCTAGAAATCGCCACCATCGAGAATCCGACGAATTCAAGGTAAACCGTCAGAAAATACAAAATGGTGCTGAAGTTCGACAGAAAAACAAACGTCATATAAAGCAAAATCGTACGATCGTTCATGCTCCGCCCTCCAAGAGCCAATAACCCAAACCGAAATCTTGGAAAAGCATGAGGGCAGAGCCGTCAGTCATGTGTTACAAGGCGTCAACATTCACTTGACGCCACGAGGCCAAATGACCTCACGAAGCAAGGTGACGCAATAGGTGAAGAAATACCGTCTGGTGTCGATCGGTCCAGACATTTTGTCGATAGCAAAAGTAGATGGGCAAGGCTACGTCATGCGAGCCTTCAATGGAGCACTCGCTCACTTCCAGTCCATCTGATGCGAGAGAAGAGCCAGAAAAACTCAATATCAATCCCCCGGCCTGAAGAAACTCAGCCTGTGCCCTGTTTCCGTATTCGACATCGCGAAAGCGGAAATTAACCAGCTGAGCTTCGGGGCATTGATTGATTGCATTGAGACAGGGCGACAAATTAATGGGAACAGCTAACCTGCCGCCCAGTAACTCACGAACGGTCATAGCGCCCACAGATTGATGACCCGCTGGGCAAGAAAGAACCTTGAGCTCCTTTTCACCCAAGTATTTCGAAGAAAGGACACTGTCCCTTGGCTCCTCAAATGAGATGGCCGCATCCGAAATGCCAAGCACAAGTGATTCAAAGCATGTGGCCGTTGGCTGATGCCAAACATCAAGGTGAATCTGGGGGTGCGAGCTTTCAAACGAGTCGTACCAGTTTTCGGCAAAAAGACGCCCCCGCCCGTGAAGACAGGGGGCGTAAAGACGGAAGTGGCCGTCGGGCGAAACGCCACCGTTCCCCGATTGAGCGTACTTTTTGAGATCGTCGACTTGTGCCAGGATCACGCGTGCACGACGCGCAAATTCTCTGCCCGCCGGAGACAAAACAGCCTCCCCCGCCGATCGGTCGAGCAAAACAATCTGATACTCAGATTCCAACTTCTTAATTGCCGACGAAACGGCCTGTGGACTCACATGGACGGCGCGAGCAGCCTTGCGCACGCCGCCATAGCTCGCTACTGCTTGAAGGTATTCGAGTTGAGAAAGCTGCATAGATTACTCCAAAGGCAGCCAAGGCGACGGACTGCGCGCCCTCAGATGAGGTTCTCGCCCAGGTTCTTGCCGCCAAGGACGTGCATGTGGAAGTGCATGACGGTCTGGCCTGCGTTGACGCCCTTGTTGGAGATGACACGGAAACCGTCCTCCAGGCCCTTGGCCTTGGCGACCTCCTGGATGGCGTGAGCCATGGCGCCCATGGTCTCGGCAGGCACGTTGTCGGCGATGTCGCTGTAGTGTTTCTTGGGAATCACGAGTGTATGGACCGGAGCCTGGGGGTTGAGGTCGTCGAACGCGATGACCTGATCGTCCTCGTAGACAACGGTCGAGGGGATCTCGTGGTTGGCGATTTTGCAGAAGATGCAATCACACATGGCTGATTCCTTTCAAACGGATCAGGGGTAGTCTTTTTGGGACGGGGCTTTTTTTGACTACTTTTCGCCAGCGCCTGACGCTCGGCGAGGCGGCCGACAAGAGGTAGTCAAAAAAGCCCCGTCCAAAAAGACTACCCCAAAGTGGGTTGCGGGATGGTTAGAACGACAGGTTGTCGTCGGTGTTGGCGGCTTCGCCGTCGGCGAGCACGTCGTTGCCGTCGACGTCCTTCAGAAGCACCGAGACCTTCTGCTCGGCATCGGCCAGTCGGGTACGCAGGCTCTTGAGGAGCTCGACGCCGCGGGTGTAGCTCTCGAGCGATTCCTCGAGCTCCATGTCGCCCGACTCCAGGCTGCGGATAATGAGTTCCAGCTCCTGCGAGGCCTGCTTGTACGTAAGCTGCTCGACCGGGGTCTTCTCTGCCATATCTGTTTCCTTTCCTAAAGGTTTATCGCTGTGAAACGCGGCCTATTCGACCGTATTGACCGTTGCCGCAACGTTGCCGTCTGCCATGCGCACGCGAATGGCGTCGCCGGGCTTAAAGGTCTGGGCGCTCGTAGCCACACCGTCATCGCTATACGCGATGGAGTAGCCGCGGGCAAGCACCTTAAGCGGCGACAGGGCATCGAGCGAGGCTGCCGCACGGCCTAAGTCAGACGCGGGTTTGCTGAGCATCGTGCGCCCTTGATGCTCCAGACGGGAGCTCGCGAGCGCGAGCTCATGGCGCTTGCCATCGAGCCCCGAGGTGCTTGCGACCAAACGCTCGGGCAGACGCTCGAAGTTGGAACGGAAGGCCCCGACCGAGCGCGCAATGGCGCCCGACAGACGATCGGCCGTCAGGGCAAGCTCCGACTCGCGACGCTCGACCATAAACGTTGGATCGTTGAGGCACGGGCGGCACGCGGCCGCATCGAGCGCATCGCCCAAGCGTGCCGTACAGGTATCCCAGGCACGCCGACCGCGCTGATCGAGCATCTCCAGATCAACCAGATTCGACCCGATCATCGATGACATCGCAGCGCCCAGACGCTGATGACGTGCCTCGAGCACGTCGGCCAGCTCTGTCATAGCCGGTGCCACCGATTCTGCAGCCGCCGTTGGCGTGGAGGCGCGACGGTCGCTCACCATATCGCAGATCGAGGTATCGGGCTCGTGGCCAATGCCCGTCACCACGGGCACAGGACAGGCCGCCACCGCGCGAGCAAGTTCCTCGTCGTTGAAGGTCATAAGATCCTCGAAGGAACCGCCGCCACGCACAAGCAAAATGCAATCGGGTGCCGGCGTGATGGAGGCGGCACGGCGCAAGCCTTCAATAAGCTCCGCCGGCGCACCCTCGCCTTGAACCTTGGCACCCACGCAAACGAGCTCGACAAGTGGGTTGCGACGGCGCAGCGTACGCTTGACGTCGTCGATTACCGCACCGGAAAGCGAGGTGACAACCGCCACGCGTGAGCAGAACACCGGGATGCGGCGTTTGCGCGCTTCGTCCATCAGGCCCTCGCGGCGTAGCTTTTCGGCCAGTTGCGCCACCTGTTGACGCAGCAGGCCCTCCCCCGCCAGCGAGAACGAGCGAGCGACAAAGCTCATACGGCCCGTGGGCTTGTAGAGGTTAAAGCTGCCCTTAAAGCTCACCTGCATACCATCGCGCAAATCGAAGGTGCGCTTGAGATAGGCGCCCTTCCAGATAATGCAATCGACGGCGGCCGAGTCGTCCTTGATCTGGAAGTAGCAGTGGCCGCTTCGGGCATTGGGGCCACGAAAGCCGGTGACCTCGCCCAGGACGCTCAGCTGCGGAATCGCATCGAGCGCGCCAGCGGCGATCTCGACCGCCTGGCTCACGCTGAGCTCTTTGCGCTCCTGCTCGTCCGAGCCGTCGAACTCGGCGGAAACGCTATTGCCGGTTAGATTCCAGCCTGCCACGCAGCCTCCTTTCGTCATCGTGCACTAGGGCTCCGGCCCTGCGCAAATTCAAGTCCAACACATAGTACAGCGCCGCGGGGACACAAATCCCCGCGGCGCCTGTTAGTCCCATTTGTTATCGGTTGGAGTTTCTGTTGTAGCGAGCCATAAGGTAGAGCAGCTGAATAATCGAGGTGAGCGCAGCGGCAACATAGGTAAGCGCGGCGGCCGTCAGTACCTTCTTGGCACCGTTGACCTGCTTGGAACTCATACCCGACTGCTCGATGTACGCCACGGCGCGTCGGCTGGCGTCAATCTCGACAGGCAGCGTAACGAGTTGGAACAGTACACTAAACGAGAAGAAGATCAACGCGAGGGATGTGAGCCCGGCAATGTTCATAAACAGGCCCAAGAGCAACACGATGGTCCAGGTGTTCTGGGTAAAGTTGACGACCGGCACGAGGGCGGTACGTACTTTCATCATGGCATAGCCGCTTTGACGCTGGGCGGCATGGCCCGCCTCGTGGCAGGCGACGGCAACGCTTGCGACCGAACCGCCCGAACGGTTGGCATCCGACAGATACAGGTTGTTATCCTGCGGGTTGTAATGGTCGGTGAGCTCACCGGCGACACCCTTGATACCCACGGCATTGCAACCGTTGGCGTCAAGCATGCGGCGAGCAACCGTGGCGCCCGTGTCGCCGTCCGAGCGAACCTTGGACCAGGTCTTGTACGTCGAATTGATATAGCTCTGCGCAGCAAGGCCAAGCACTGTACAAACACTGTCTCTTATACACATCTGACGCTGCCGACGAAGCTAGAAGTGTAGAT
>URBA01000112.1 GCA_900545905.1 uncultured Collinsella sp. | reverse complement strand
CATTTCGAAACGGTTTCAAAACCGCAGGTAGAAGTGTTAACGACCGGTAAACGGTCGATTTATCACCGTGAGCGGTGCAAAAACGTTTTACCGTATGAATCAACGAAAGCGACCTCTTCTGGGGTGATATAGTGACAACAACACGTCACGTGGTTACTACCAGTTTAGAAACCACTGGTCTTCAAAGAACGCTTTCCAAGAAGCTTTAAGGGCGAGCGCCCGCTGGCTTCCGAAAATCATCGGACTCAGATTGTACACACCTTCGGAAGGGAAATTTGAATGGTTGGCTTTATTCTTACCGGTCATGGACAGTTCGCACCCGGCCTTGCAAGCGCTATCGCTATGGTTGCCGGCGACCAGCCCGCTTTTACCGTCGTTCCTTTTGAGGGCGACCAGGCTGCTTCCTATGGTGAGGATCTCCGCGCCGCTATTACCGCCATGCGCGAGGAGTGCGATGGCGTGCTCGTCTTTACCGACCTGCTTGGCGGCACCCCGTTCAACCAGTCGATGATGATTGCCCAGGATGTCGACAATGTCGAGGTTCTGACCGGCACTAACCTTCCCATGGTTATTGAGCTTCTGTTCCTCCGCGGTAACGCCACGCTCGCCGAGCTTGGCGAGCAGGCCGTGACCGTTGGCCAGACGGGCATCACCGCCCAGACGGTCGCTTCTGTTGCCGGCTCCGAGGAAGAGGATATCTTCGGCGACGAGGACGGCATCTAATGGCCGATTTCGGAGCCAACGTCCTGAGCTCCTCGGTCGCCCTTTTAGGCCTGCTTGTCATCATGGGCTTGATTTACACCATCTGGTCGCAAATCAACATGAAGAAGAAGCAGAAGTACTTCAAGGAGCTGCATACCGAGCTTAAGCCGGGTCAGGAGGTTCTTTTCGCCGGCGGTATCTACGGAACCGTCAAAGGCATCGAAGGCGAAAAGGTCCAGATCAAAGTCCGATCCGGAGCCGTCGTAGATGTTTCGCGTTACGCGATTCAGGAGATCAAGTAACTGTCGTCAGCAAATAACGAAAGGAAGCTGATCAACATGGCAGAACCCAACATTCTTCTTACCCGCATCGATAACCGACTGGTTCATGGTCAGGTTGCCACCCAGTGGAACTCCACTCTGGGCTCCAACCTCATCCTCGTCGCCAACGACGACGTGGCGACCAACACCATGCGCCAGAACCTCATGAAGATGGCCGCTCCCGCCGGCGTCGCTACGCGTTTCTTCTCTCTGCAGAAGACCATCGACGTCATTGGCAAGGCGAGCCCGCGCCAGAAGATCTTCATCGTGGCCGAAACACCGGAAGACGTGCTTACGCTCGTCAAGGGCGGTGTGCCTATAAAGAAGGTAAACATCGGCAACATGCACATGTCGGAAGGAAAGCGCCAAGTCGCCACCTCCGTCGCAGTTAACGACGAGGATGTCGCTGCGTTTAAAGAGCTGCAGGAATTGGGGGTGGAGTTGGAGATCAGGCGCGTTCCGAGCACGCCTGTTGAGGACACGAGCAAGCTCTTCTCGTAATCCTCGTGATCCACGTTGTCAGGAGTGAAACCCTGACGTTCTGTACGTGATATCCAAAGTGCGTACATACATTTTGAAAGGAGGAGCAAGATGGAATACTCGATCATCCAGGTCGCTCTGGTCTTCATCGTCACGTTCGTCGCGGCAATCGACCAGTTCAACTTCCTCGAGTCTCTCTATCAGCCCATCGTCACCGGCGCCGTCATCGGTCTTATCCTTGGCGACCTCAACACCGGTCTTCTCGTGGGTGGTACCTATCAGCTCATGACGATCGGCAACATGCCGATCGGAGGCGCTCAGCCGCCTAACGCCGTCATCGGCGGCATCATGGCAGCCATTCTCGCTATCGCTACGGGTCTCGAGCCCAACGCGGCAGTCGGCCTTGCCATTCCGTTCGCTCTGCTTGGTCAGCTCGGCGTTACCCTGGTCTTCACGCTTATGTCCCCGCTTATGTCCACGGCCGATAACATGGCTCATAACGCGGACACCAAGGGCATCGAGCGCCTGAACTACTTCGCCATGGCTCTGCTCGGCCTGATCTTCGCTGTCGTCGTCACTCTGTTCTTCATCGCTGGCGCTACCATTGGTCAGACCATCGCTTCCGCCATCCCGACTTGGCTGCAGACCGGTCTGTCCGCTGCAGGCGGCATGATGCGCTTCGTCGGCTTCGCCGTCCTGCTCAAGGTTATGATGAACCGCGATATGTGGGGCTTCTTCCTCATGGGCTTTGGCCTCGCGCTCATCACCGTTGCCAACGATTCTCTGGCAACCCCTGCTCTGCTCATCCTCGCTCTCATCGGCTTCGGCATTGCTTTCTGGGACTTCCAGCAGCAGACCGAGCTGAAGGGTGCAGCTGTTTCTGACGGAGGTGACTTCGAAGATGGCATCTAATGAGTATGTGATCCCGGAGCACTACGAGGATCTCACTCCTGCTCCGCAGCTCGACCAGAAGACCCTCAACAAGATGGCTTGGCGCTCCTGCTTCCTGCAGGCATCGTTCAACTACGAGCGCATGCAGGCCGCTGGCTGGCTTTACTCCATCATCCCCGGTCTGGAGAAGATCCACACCAACAAGAACGACCTCGCGGCTTCCATGAGCCACAACCTGGAGTTCTTCAACACCCACCCGTTCCTCGTCACCTTTGTTATGGGTATCGTGCTTTCGCTCGAGCAGAACAAGGTTGACATCCCCACGATCCGCGCCGTCCGCGTCGCCGCAATGGGCCCGCTCGGTGGTATCGGTGACGCCCTGTTCTGGCTGACGCTCGTGCCTATCACGGCCGGCATCACCTCCAACATGGCCATCAACGGCAACGCCGCTGCGCCGATCATCTTCCTGGTGATCTTCAACGTCGTCCAGTTCGCTCTGCGCTTCTGGCTCATGAACTGGTCCTACAAGCTTGGCACCAGCGCTATTGACGCTCTGACTGCCAACATGCAGGCCTTCACGCGTGCCGCTTCCATCATGGGCGTCTTCGTCGTCGGTTGCCTGGTCGTCACCATGGGTGGCACCCAGATCAACCTCCAGATCCCCAACGGCACCACCCGTGGCCTCTCCGCTACTACCGTGATCGTCTCCGAGAAGGAGGCCGAGAAC
Source organism: uncultured Collinsella sp. (assembly GCA_900545905.1). GTDB lineage: Bacteria > Actinomycetota > Coriobacteriia > Coriobacteriales > Coriobacteriaceae > Collinsella. Next base: position 2,248 of record URBA01000112.1, on the reverse strand, counting down.
TTCACCGGTATGGAGGGCATCGATACCGAGACCGCTGAGGCCGGTACCATCGCCATGACCGATGAGGACGGCAACGCCCTCACCGCTTCCGATGCCGACGGCAACGCTGTCGAGTGCGGCGTCACCGATCTGGGCAACGGCATGGAGTCCGTTACCTACGGCACCGTTACCGAGGATCCGGTCAACTTCTCTGTTGCCGACACCCTCAACACCATCGTCCCGAAGCTCGTCCCGCTTATGCTTACGCTGCTGCTTTACTACATGTTCGCTAAGCACAGCTGGACCCCGACCAAGGGCATTCTGCTGCTCTTCGTCCTTGGCATCCTGGGCGCTGGCCCGCTTGGTCTCTGGCCGAGCATCTGGTAAGGCTCTAGCTTGAGGGGTGTGTCCCTACGCGGCTCACACCCCGACCCCTTAAGCCATGTGTATGTTAAAAGCCGCGTGCTCGAAAGAGCGCGCGGCTTTTGTTTTCTTGATGATTCGGGTGTTGCGGACTGATAATGCTTAACACCCTAGGTAGTTAGCCGAATTCGAGCAAAAGGGAGGAAAGGATGGCGATCGGAGCGCGTAAGCAACCGCTGTACGATCAGCTGGTCGATATTCTGACCGAAAAGATTGACCATGAATATCGCGCCGGTGACATGATTCCTTCCGAGCGCGAACTTTCGGAGCGCTATGGTCTCTCGCGCACTACGGTACGCCTGGCTCTGCAGGAACTGGAGCGTTTAGGACTGGTGGTTCGGCAGCACGGTCGCGGTACCTTTGTGACCGACCGTTCGGCAAAGGCAACCAATCTTATGCAGTCCTACAGCTTTACCGAGCAGATGCGCGCGATGGGTCGCGACCCCGAGACCACGATTCTCGAGTTTTGCGAGATGGAGGCCGATAAGAATCTGGCCGAGCATATGGGATTGCGTATCGGTGATCGCATTTTTAAGCTTAAGCGCCTTCGTTCTGCCGACAACATGCCCATGATGGTCGAACGCAGCTATCTACCGGTTCGTCAATTTCTGTCCCTAAAGCGACCGCTGCTGGAGCGCAAGCCGCTTTACGATGTGATTGAGCAGGACTTTCAGCAAAAGATTCGCGTGGCCGAAGAGGAGTTCTATGCGAGCATAGCCCGTCCTACCGATGCCCACCTTTTGGGAATTGTCGAGGGCTCGCCTGTGCTCGATTTGGTCAGGACTACGTATAACGAGTCAAACGAGGTTGTGGAGTATACGCTCTCGGTTGCTCGTGCCGATCAGTTTAAATACAAGGTTTACCACCAGCGTAGCGACTAGTGTTCGCATCGTATCCATATGATGATTCTTTGCATTTAACTGGTTACTACCAGATAACCAACTGAAGTGTATAATTGCACGTCAGAGGATTACTTCTAGAGAGAGGTATTAGAAATGTTCGAGAAGAGTGTCGAGGAGCTCACCGAGCTCGGCGCCCAGATCACCACGGCCGAGATTGCTCAGCAGCCCGAGCTTTGGCGTGATACGCTCAACATCTATCGCGAGAACAAGGAGGCCATCGAGGCCTTCCTGGCCGAGGCTCGCGCTATGGGCGAGGGCCGTCTGTCCGTTGTCTTTACCGGTGCCGGTACGTCCGACTACGTTGGCGATACCTGTGCCCCGTACCTGCGTCACGCTGGCAACACTGATCTCTACGACTTTAAGCCCATCGCCACGACCGACATCGTGAGCGCTCCGCGCGACTTCCTGCGCGCCGAGGATCCCACGCTCGTGGTTTCCTTTGCCCGTTCTGGCAACAGCCCCGAGAGCCTTGCCGCCGTTGCCGTTGCCAAGGAGCTCGTCCACAACGTCAAGTTCCTCAACATCACCTGCGCTCCCGAGGGCAAGCTCGCCGTTGAGTCTGCCGATGATCCCAACGCGCTGACGCTGCTCATTCCGCGCGCCAACGACAAGGGCTTCGCCATGACCGGTTCTTATTCCTGCATGACCCTGCTCTCCACCCTTATTTTCGACACTGCCTCTGACGAGCAGAAGGCCGAGTGGGTCGAGACCATCGCCAAGATGGGCGAGGAGGTTATCGCTCGCGAGTCCGAGGTCGCCGATTACCTCGCTGGCGACTTCAACCGCGTGACCTACTTGGGTTCTGGCTCCTTCGGTGGCCTTGCCCAGGAGAGCCAGCTCAAGATCCTCGAGCTTGCTCACGGTCTGGTCGCTACTTCCTACGACACCTCCATGGGCTATCGTCACGGACCCAAGTCCTTCGTCGACGATAAGACGCTCGTCTT
>URBA01000111.1 GCA_900545905.1 uncultured Collinsella sp. | reverse complement strand
TTTCCGGCTCGTGCGGAATCTACGGAAACCTTGCGCCTGGCCTTCGGCGGCGCGGCCTGCGGTGACTTTGGGGCAGCCCGGTTTCCCGTTGGCCGGCGCCCCCACTCATAAGCCTTAAGTCGGTGGGCTGATGTGTTGCGTCCCTGATGGCTACAGGGTTGAAATGAAGGTGGACAGGCGATTTAGGCCTTCGTCCAGATCTTGGTCGGAGACGCAGTAGCTGAGGCGGACGTGGCCTTCGGTGCCGAAGCAGTCGCCCGGCACTAGGGCTACGTTGGCCTCTTTGATGGCTTTGATGCAGAAGTCTTCGCTTGTCAGGCCGAATTGTTTGATGCTCGGGAAGGTATAGAAGGCTCCTGCGGGCTCTACTACGTCGAGGCCCATGGCGTATAAGGCTGCGAGTACGCGTTCGCGGCGGGCTCGGTAGACTTTGAGCATGGGGGTTGGGTCGACGGTCAGGGCTCGAGCTGCGGCGTCCATCTCGAAGGAGACGGCGCTCGATACTAGGTATTGGTGAGCTTTTGCGATCTCGGCGATGACGGGTGCCGCTGCTGCGAGCCAGCCCAGGCGCCAGCCGGTCATGGCCCAGGGCTTGGAGAAGCTCTCGATGATCACCGTCTGCTCGCGCAGCTCCGGGTGTCGCTGGGCAAAACGCTCGTAACCATCCACATAGACCAAACGGTTGTACACGTCGTCGCAGACCACGTAGATGCCCGACTGCTCCGCTACGCGCGCCACGGCGTCGAGCGATGCCGCGTTGAGAATGCAGCCCGTGGGATTGTTGGGCGAGCAGATAACGATGGCCTTGGTCGCCGGGGTCACACAGGCGCGAAGCGCATCCTCGTCAATCTGAAATTGCGCAGGCTCCGTATCCAAAAAGACCGCTTTGGCGTGATTGGCCACAACGATGCTCTCGTACAGGCCAAAGGCCGGCGTGGGAATAATGACCTCGTCGCCGGGGTTGAGCATAGCCATAAATGTTGCCGACAGGGCCTCGGTCGCGCCGTCGGTCAGGATGACCTCGTCGGCCGAAAACATAAGGCCCGCGTCCCCCATGTAGGCAGATAACGCCTCACGCAGGGCGGGGCGACCGTTGTTGGGCGGATAGTGCGTGTCGCCGCGGTCCAACGAAGCAGTCACCTCGGCGCTAATCACATCGGGCGTGGGAAAATCGGGCTCACCTAGCGCGAGCGCGATGCACCCCGGATGCTGGGCGGCGAGCGCGTTGATCCGGCGGATACCGGAGGGCTTAAGCGTGGCAAGCGAGGTGTTCATGGGCAGACGCATGACGTTCCTTTCGTAAGGGTTGCACTAGGATAGCGCGGCGGGACGCCGCCGGACGGTGTAACCTAAACGGAAACCAACCGGAAAGAAGGCGGCATGGAGACGACCGCACGCGGCGATGTACCAAAAACGCTGCAAACCATTGCGTATATCAGTATTCCCAAGAGCGCCGATCTTGAGTTTTTGCTCTGGGACCTGCAGGATGCCATCGCCGCCTATGCACAGATTTCCGGCACCGCACTCCCCCATCCAGTCGACTTGGAGGCGGATGATGCCGGCAGCGTTGCCGGTACCGCCGATGGCATTGTGTTCGCCGTTGAAGATGCACCCAATGACGAAGCGATGGCGCCCATTGAGCAGGTGCTCGACCGCTTTGGCGGCGCAGGGACGCGTGCCTACGTTGTTGTCCAGGCCGACATCGGCGGCCTGGAGCGAGCACACGGGCTCGTCGTGCGTCTGCGGGCGGCGTGCGACCTTCGTGGGCTGTCATGGTGCGGCGGCGTTGTCGCCTGTACCGGCAGCGGCTTCGCGGCGCTTCGTCACTCACCGCGCATGGGACTCTTGCGGCGACCGTTTTCGGAAGCGATGGACAAGCTCGTAGGCGCCGTTCGTATGGGCTGTTCGGTTGAGCATGCGCAGCGACTTGGTGGTGGTAATGCCGAGGACGTCGACGCCGACGGCATGGCTTGCGCCGAGCCAGCCGTGCCCGTGCCGATCTGGCGAGGCGTTCTGAAACACCTCGGCGCCCGCACTCAATCAATAATCTAAATTAATGAGCTGCCCAGTCAACGGCTTCACTCCAACGCTCGACAAGCCGCTCCAAACGCCACGCCGCGTTGGCAGGACTCGTCGACGGCAGCACGATGGCGGGTAGCCCCGTCCGCTCTTGTAGATAGCGTTTGTAGAGCCGTCCGGCCGTGCCGCCGTTGCAGACAACGATCTCGATCGGCGTGGCATCCACAATGCGTTCAATATGTGCCGGCACAACGTTTTTGATGCTAGCGTCACTCGAGCCCTTAATGTCGCAGCTCTCGATCACATCCCACAGGGCTACGCCACCGTTAAGCAGCATGGATCGCTTGGCAGCAACCGAGGCGTCGAGCGTCGCGGGCTCGCCGCTCGCCAAAGAGTCTCCCTCGTTGGGCGGCACGGGCGCACCGAGGCACACGGCCATCACACGCCAAAAGCGATTCTGAGGGTTGCCGTAATAAAAGGCGTTGGCGCGCGAAAGCACCGAGGGAAACGAGCCCAGCACCAAAACGCGCGAGCGCTCGTCAAACACGGGTTCAAACCCATGCTCAATATGTTGATAGCCCTCGTCGGACACAGGCATGGGCTAGGCCCTCAGTAGATAGCGCACCTCATAGGGTGCAAGCTCGAGGGTACCCGTAAGCTCGACCGTGGGCGCATCGTCGGCAAGCAGGTCGACGAAGGAGCCGTTGAGCTCGCCGGCTCCAAAGGTATAGGGCTCGTTCACGGCATTGACCGCCACGAGCACCGTCGCGTCGTCGCAGGCGCGCTCGAACAGCAGCTGCTTGTTCTGGATCACCACGTTGCGATAGGCACCGTAGTTGAGAGCACGGGCCGCCGCGTCGTCGGCCGAGCGAAGGTGCGCAAGCTGCGTGATAAACGCCGTCAGCTCGTTAGGCGCAGGCTCATCGAGCGCAGGGCGCAGCGCCCAGTCGCCATCGGGGCCACCCTTTTCACCGGCAATTCCCCACTCGCTGCCATAGTAGACGCACGGGATGCCCGGCATGCCAAAGAGCATGCCATAGGCGGGACGCAGGCACGACTTGTCGGTGAGGATACTTGCCAGGCGCGGCACGTCGTGGTTGTCGACAAACGACAGCAGGTGCTTGCCGCGGTAGATGCACCAGGGGTCGCCGCCAAACTGGCGGTGCAGCGAGTGCGCGATCTCGAACATATTGACCGAGTTAAAGCTGGAGTACAGGCCCTTGTAGCACTCGTAGTTGGTGCAGGAGTCGAGCATCTCGTCGTTGACGATCTGGTTGTAGTCGCCGTGGAGCGTCTCACCGATCAGCACAAAGTCGGGCTTGAGCTCACGGGCAAAGGCGTGCAGGCGGCGCATAAAGTCGCGGTCGAGCATATAGGCAACGTCCAGGCGCAGGCCGTCGACGCCAAAGACGTCGGCCCAACGGCGCACGGACTCGAGCAGGTAATCGACCACGGCGGGGTTTTGCAGGTTGAGCTTCACGAGCTCAAAATGGCCTTCCCAGCCCTCGTACCAAAAACCATCGCCATAGCAGGAGTCGCCGTCAAAGCTGATGTGGAACCAATCCTTGTAGGGCGAGTCCCACTTGCGCTCCTGCACATCGCGGAAGGCCCAAAAGCCGCGACCGACGTGGTTGAAGACGGCATCGAGCACCACGCGGATGCCATGGGCGTGCAGCGTGTCGCATACGGCGGCAAAGTCGGCATCCCCGCCCAGGCGACGGTCTATATGGCGCAGGCTGCGCGTGTCGTAGCCATGGCTGTCGGATTCGAGCGGCGGGTTAATGAGCACAGCACCGATGCCGAGCTCTTGCAGGTAGTCGGCCCATTGGGCGATCTCCATGATAGGAGCATCGGGGTTGGGTTCGACATCGGCGGCCTGGGCGAGCTCATCCTCGGCAACGGGGGCGGCGTTTTCGCGCGGAGCTCCGCAAAAGCCCAGCGGATAGATCTGATAGAACGTCGTCTCGTATGCCCACATAGCAACCTCCCGGTAAGCTCAACACAACGACATCCATTGTATGCCCAGCCTGTATCCTCTCCCCCAAAATAAGTTGCGGTGAAATACGGACTGTTTTCCGGGTTTATTGGGTCCAGCAGTCCGTATTTCACCGCAACTGATGAGGGGACGTGATTAGGCAACGAGCTTGGCGCGGCGGATGGCTGGGAACAGTACGGTGATGGCGAGGATGACGCCCACGACGGTAATCGCCCCGCCCGCGAAGCCAATCCAAGCGATACCGGGACCCGAAACCACGGCGCCGCCGATTGCGGTGCCCGTGCCGATACCGAGGTTAAACAGGCCCGAGAAGATCGACATGGCGACGGCCGACGAATCCGCCGGCGTGTACTTGATGAGCTCGGCCTGGAACGCCACGTTAAAGGCTGTTGAGCAGCATCCCCATAGCGCGCAGACGGCAAGCACTGCTACGAGCGACGATGCGACCGGACCCATGAGCAGCAGAGCCACCGGCACGCCGGAGAGCGTGATAGCCAAGAACGGGAAGCGATGCCCATCGAACAGGCGGCCAAACAGCCAGCTTCCGAGCAGACCAGAGCAGCCAAACGCCGTCAGCGTCATGGTGATGGCGCCCGCATCGACGTGCGCGACCTGCGCCAGGAACGGCTCGATATAGCTGTAACCCGCATAATAGCCGGTCGCCATAAAAACCGTGACCGCGTAGAGCGCGATCAGGAGCGGGTTCTTGAGCAGCTCGGGCAACTGTTTGACGGTAAAGCGCTCGCCCGCCGGCATGGCCGGGAACACGGTCGCCTGGTAGACGACCGCGATGGCCGAGAGGACCCCGACCACGGCAAACGTCATGCGCCAGCCCACGGCCAAGCCAATAGCGCGACCGAGGGGCAGACCAAAGATCTGCGCGATGGACGAGCCCGTAGCGATCATGCTGATGGCGAGCGCCCCGTGGCGAGTGTCGACCAGGCGCGAGGCCATAATCGAAGCGACCGACCAGAACACGGCATGTGCGCAAGCGACCACCAGGCGCGCACAGACCAGGATGGGATAAGTCGGCGCCACAGCGGACAGAAACTGGCCCAGCGAAAACACGGCCAGCACGCCCAGCAACATCCGCTTGAACTCGAAGCGCGAGGCAAACACCATGAGCGGCAACGACAGCAGCATGACGCCCCAGGCATAGACCGAGATCATGATGCCCGCCTGGGCCTCGGTGAGCGAGAACGACGCGGCGATATCAGTCAAAAGGCCGATGGGCATAAACTCCGACGTGTTGAACACGAACGCACAGCAGGTGAGCCCGACGAGCGGGAGCCACTGCCTGAGCGTGATGCCGTCTTGCCTTGCCTGACTCATATATAACGTCTCCCTGTCTCTTATACACATCTGACGCTGCCGACGAAGCTAGAAG
>URBA01000110.1 GCA_900545905.1 uncultured Collinsella sp. | reverse complement strand
CGGCAGCGTCAGATGTGTATAAGAGACAGAATTGATGGTGCTCGCCACGAAACCGGCCCATCTACTACGTTTGACCCGATACCTCCGACCATACCAGCGTTTTACGAAAAACCGCAGGCAATCTACCTGCGGTTTTCTTTTCTCGCTTTTCGCTGTGGTTGAGGGTGGCCGCCCAAACGTAGTAGATGGGCCCATTTCGTGGCGGACGGGTCGCGCAGACGCCCTTGCAAGGCCAAAATGGTCCGCTTTCCTCCGTCCCCGGGGGATCAGAGGCTGTTACTGATACGGTGCCATTTCAAAACTATGCCGGTTTACTACGATAAATACGAATTCCCCGACCACACTCGCTTTCTTTGCAAAATCGCAAGCCGTCTACCTGCGGTTTTGTTTTTACCAAATGCGGTGTGGTTGGAGATTGGCGATTCGTCGTAGTAAACCGGCATAGTTTTGTTCGCGGCGGCCTAGCCGCGCGTCTACGCGCGGGGTCGGCGGGGCATTTTTGCCCCGCCGACCCCTATTCCAGCGCTATTCCGGCTTGGTTTCTACCGTGGGAGTTTTGTCCGCCGCAACCGGAGTACGGGCGGTGTCCATACTCAGGCAGTGCTTGGGGCAACTTTCGATGCATTCGCCGCACACCACACAGGCATACGGATCGATCGACCAGGTACCGCCCTTGCGATCGACCACGAGCGCGCCCGCCGGGCAACGCCGTGCGCACATGCCGCAGCAGATGCACACGTCCATGTCGTTGACGATATGCCCGCGCAGGCGCTCGGGCGCCGCGAGCTTCTCCTGCGGGTAGCACACCGTGACTGGCTGCTTGACCATAGAACCCAAGGCCGTCTTGGCAAATGTCAGCAAACTCATGCCGCGCCTACCTTTCCGTGCAGCTAATGCAGGGGTCGATGGTCAGGATGATCATGGGCACGTTGGCAATGAGCACGCCCTGCAGTGCATGCGTCAGACCCGCCAGGTTTTGCGACGTCGGCGTGCGCACGCGGAAACGGTCCAGGTTCTTGGTGCCGTTGCCGCGCACATAGTAATACGCCTCGCCGCGCGGCTGCTCAATCACGACCTCGCCGCGCGCACCGTCGGCCGGCGTGAGCTTTGTGCGTTCACCGATACCATCGTGCGGAATCTTGGCCACGAGCTCCTTGATAATGTCCATGGCCTGCGTGACCTCGGCGCAACGCACCTGGCAGCGGGCATAGCAATCGCCATCGGTAGCAACGATGGGCTCAAACGCAGCCAGATCCGCATAGGCACCGTCGTCAAACATGCGCACGTCGTAATCCACGCCCGATGCGCGCCCAAACGGACCGACCATCGAAAGCTCCAGCGCGTCTTTCTTGCTAATCATGCCCACGCCATGCAGGCGCTCGCCGCAGCTGTTGTCGTCCAAAAACGTATGCACCAGGGCCTCGTAGTCAGGACGCATGGCATCGAGCGTCTGGACAATGCCCGCCAGCTCAGAGTCCTCGATGTCATGCTTAAGTCCGCCGATCTCGTTAATCGACAGAATCACGCGCCCGCCGCAGGTGCTCTCGAAAATCTTGAGGATCTGCTCGCGCAGGGTCCACGAACGATAGAACAGCGCCTCAAAACCAAAGGCATCGGCGAGCAGGCCCAGCCACAGCAAATGCGAGTGGATACGCGACAGCTCGTGCAAAATGGTGCGGATATACTGCACGCGTCCAGGCACCTCGATGTCGAGCATGCGCTCGCAGGCGCTGGCGTAGCCGCAGCTATGGCCCACGGCGCAGATGCCACAGATGCGCTCGGCGATGTAGCCAAACTGATGCATGTCGCGCTTTTCGGTGAGCTTCTCGAGCCCGCGGTGCACAAAACCGATCTGCGGAATTGCCTCGATAACGCGGTCGTCCTCGATCACCAGGTCCAGATGAAGCGGCTCGGGCAGCACCGGGTGCTGCGGGCCAAACGGAATAACGGAGCGATGTGCCATGGACCTTACGCCTCCTTTTTCTGCTTGTCGCGGGCGGCCTTGGCGGCAAGCGCCGCGCGGACCTTGGCCGCTTTCTCGGGATCCATGGCGGCGAGCTTTGCCTCCATCTCAGCGGCCTTGAGCGCGGCCTTGGCAGCGGCATCGTCATGCTGAGTATCGGAGCCGGCAGCCGCAGCGGGCTGAGCAGCGGCGCCCGCGGCGTCGCCGGCGCTCGCAGCACCCTCCCCTGCAGCAGCCGCAGCCGCGGCGGCCTTTTCGGCCGCGGCCTTGCGCGCCTTGGCCTCGGCGGCGGCACGGACCTTCATGGTCTTCTCGCGCGCGGCCTTCACCTCGGGCGTGATCACGCTCATGGGCTCGGCAGTCGAGACCTGGTAGAAAAAGCCCTTAAAGTCAATCTGCATATCGGTGATGGCAAGACCGAATAGGTCGTGCGCCTCGTTTTCAAACGGGAATACCGCCGGATAGTACGAGCTGATGGACGGAATCTCCTGAAACTGGTCGATGCCCTCAACCACCAGGTTCTCGATCGCATAGCTGCCGTCCTGCGCAATATGCTCCTGAGCAGCACGAACGTCGATAAACGTATAGACCAGGCGATACGATCCGTCGTCCACACAGCGCTCGGCATGCATCTGCACAAAGCGCGCGCCGGTACCTTTGAGCGCCTGCACATGCGGCAACAGCTCATCGATCCCGACGGTAGTGTAGATTGCCTTTTGCATTACTCGGCCTCCTTTGCAGCGGCGGGCGTCCCGGCAGGTGCGTCGCCAGCGGCAGGCGCGTCGCCGGCCCCCGCAGCAGCCACAAACCCGTCCTCGCCCAGCTCAACGCCACCGTCCCAGGTAGCGGCACCGCCCACGGTAAGCGGATCGCCGCCGGCACGCATCACGGCCTCTTTCTTGTCCAGGATGCCGCATGCCTCCACGATGGCATCGATCACCGTCTCGGGGCGAACGGCGCACCCGGGCGCGTACACGTCCACGGGAATCGCGCGGTCCACGCCGCCGATCACGTTGTACGCATCGCGGAACACGCCGCCCGAACACGCACAGATGCCGCAGGCCACCACGCACTTGGGCTCGAGCATCTGGTTGTAGATCTGACGCACGACGGGCAGATTCTGCGCATTGACCGAACCCGTCACCAAAAAGATATCCGCATGCTTGGGGTTACCGGTGTTGACCACGCCAAAGCGCTCCGCATCGAACAGCGGCGTGAGCGAGGCCAGCACCTCGATATCGCATCCGTTGCAGCTCGAACCGTCGTAATGAATAACCCACGGCGAGCGCGACATTTTATGATCCATGGATGCCGCCTCCTAAATAAATACGTCAACGAGGATAGGCATAAGGTTGAGCAGGCCAAACACCAGCGCCACGCCCCATCCGAGCCTAAAGCAGCTGCGCCAGGTGCTGCGCGCGAAGGTGTTGTCGATCAGGACCTCGACAAAATACGTCGCGGCCATCACGACCAGGGCTACAACCCAGCTCACCGGGTTGTCCCAAACAAAGAACATGCCCACCCACATCAAAAACAGCACGGTCTCGCACCAGTGCATAAGGGTCATCTTGGCCAGCGTGCCGCCGCTCATCTCGGTGGCGACGCCCTGGACAATCTCCTGATGCGCGTGATGCGAGTACGAAAGGTCAAACGGCGACTTGCGCAGCTTGATGGTAAGCACCGCGAGCAGCGCGAGGAAAATGGGCGCGCTGTACACGACGATGGGGGCCGACTGCCCCGTCACGGCAATGGAATCGAAGCTGTCGGTGGCAAGGTACAGGCCCACGCTCATCAGCAGAACGGCGGGCTCGTAACTCATGACCTGCAGCAGCTCACGGTCGGCGCCGACCTGGGCAAACGGGCTTTGCGTCGAGGCGGACGCCAACACCACAAAGATCGCAGCGAGGGTCACCATAAAAGCGCACAACAGCGTGTTGGAACCCGACACAAAGATGCCGCCGCCCACCACGGTAAAGATGAGCGCGCACGCCATGTAGGTATCGTCCATGGTGTTTACGCTGGCGGGGGCCTTGCGCAGCAGCTTGGCCACATCGTAGAAAGGCTGGAGCAGGCGCGGGCCCACGCGGCCCTGCATGCGGGCCGAAAGTTTGCGGTCAACGCCGTCGATCAGGCCGCCCACAAGCGGCGCCAGTAAGGCAAATGCCACGGTGCCAATAAAAATGCCCACGACGCCCGAGCCTTCGAAATACTTGCCGCGCAGCACCGAGGGCGCACTCATGGCAAGTCGCTCGGGCCCAATCCACGCGCAACACAGCAGCGCAAACAAGATAATGCTGCAGCACACGACGCTACCCGCGGGGCCAATACGCTTCTCGCCAAGGGCGTCCTCCGAGTACCAATTGCGCTTTTCGGCCTTCACCTCGCGTCCCATCGAGCCGCGGAAATGGCGGTAATTGTCGGTTCCCACACCCGAAAGATATACGTTTACGTGCGGTTTGTTGCTCACGCGGAATGAAGTCAGCAGCACCACGGCGATAAACGCCACGATAACCACCATCAGATACATGGCGTCCTTGCCAATAACGTACGGCACGCGGCCAAACACCATGGCCAAGTAAGGCGACACCAGACCGCTCGAGATAACCGGGAACGCCACGCAGCACAGAATCAGCAGCGCGGCGATGGTGTTGAGGGCCATCCATTCGGTCTTATGGACATTGACCTCAACGTTTTGAGCCGTGGGGTCGACGCCCGAAAGCTTGGCAAGCCACTTGCCCCAGAAGAAGAACGTCGCGGCTGAGCCAAAGGCAAGCACCATGATCATGAGCACGCTGCCGGTCTGTGCAAACGCCACCAGGGCACCCCACTTGGACACGAGCATGCCAAACGGCGCCACGAACATGCCCATAATGCCCAGCATCATCAGGCGCGTCAGGTGCGGCATACGGCTGAACATACCGTCCATGTCCTCGATATTGCGGCTGCCGATATGATGCTCGGCGGTGCCCACGCACAGGAACAGCAGCGACTTGGCCACCGTGTGGAACAGGATCAGAAAGATAGCGGCCCACACGGCCTCGGGCGCGCCGACGCCCAGGCAGGCACTGATGAGGCCCAAGTTGGAAATAGTGGAGTACGCGAGCACGCGTTTGGCGTTGCTCTGCGAGATGGCCATGAGGGCAGCAAGCAAAAACGTGATGGCGCCCACACTCGTGACCATAAAGCCGGTTACGGGATAGATAGCATAGAGCGGGCTCAGCTTGACCATTAGGAACACGCCGGCTTTAACCATGGTTGACGAGTGCAGCAGGGCGCTCGTGGGAGTGGGGGCAACCATAGCACCCAACAGCCACGTGTGGAACGGCATCTGTGCGGCCTTGGTGAGTGCGGCGAGCGACAACAGGATGACCGGCATCACCAGCAGTGCGGATTGCGCGGTACCGGCGCCGGAAAGCTCGATCATGCCCGAGATGGTCAGCGGCATGCCGTTAACGT
>URBA01000109.1 GCA_900545905.1 uncultured Collinsella sp. | reverse complement strand
GACGCTGCAAACGCCCCTAAGCGGCAATCTGACGTTCAATCGTCGGTCGCGTACCGAAGTACGCTTCCCTCCTCTTTCACGTCACCTTGCTCGCTTAGGGGCGTTTTCGCTGACCTATGGTCAACCTACGATAATTCCAAGCTGAACGAGTTACTCGCTGTAGCGGGTGGCGATGGCGGCTCGCACCATGCCGGTGCTCATGAGGTAGGTCACCAGGAAGTAGCCGCCGTAGGCTGCCAGGAAGATTGCACAGGTGAGGCCCACGGTGCCACCGATGCTCATATTTCCGAATATGCTCACCAGCTCGATGATCACCTTAAGTGCCACAAAGGAGTGCGCCAGGCCCACTGCCAGCGGGAACAGGAAGAATACCGCTTGCTGCGCCATCACCGAATGGCGAATCTGGCGGTCCTCACAGCCGATCTGTGCCAGCACACGATAGCTGCGGCTGCCGTCGGCCACGTTGGAGAGTTGCTGGATCGACAGAATCGCCGCGCATGCAACGACCAATACAAAGCCAATGTAGATGGCCAGATAGCTAATCATGCCGTTCATCTGCGCTGCTTGCGTGTACATCTCGGAGCGTGTGATGAAGATTCCCCATGACCCCGGCTCCTTGCCGTCAACGAGCAGATTGTCGAGCAAAGTGTATTTAATGCTCTCGTCTGCCTCGGTCGTATCCATACCCTGTTTGTAATTAACGAGCAGATTACTGGAATACGGCTGCAGATTAAGCTGGGACAGCAGCTCATCGGCTACGACCACGGTACCGGGATTGCTGCCCATCGCCGAGTTGGCGATGGCCGCCGTGTCCTCGTCCGACTTATCGGTTGCGGGCTTGAGCGTATGCCCGCCCAAGGTAAGGGCATGGCCGCCAGCCATATACTTGGTGTACAGGTCGCCCAGCTCACCGTCCATATCACACGTGAGCAGGTACTGGTCGCGGCCAATGCTCACCGGCTCCTCGCCCATCATCTGGCGCAGTTTGTTGTACTGGCTCGCCGGCGTCACAAACAGACCCATCGTATCGGCATTGCTACCCCCGAGCGCCTTGGGGAGCTTTTCGCCCATGGTCTTGCACATCTCACCCGCAGACACCGAAGGATTCGAACCGCCAAACGGGTAACTCAGATACGAATCGATCTGAACATGCTCACCGGCAACATCGGCGATATTGACCTTCTTGCCGGTCTCGTCGTTGTTGTCCGCCGACTTGCCCTTGCCGTGCCATGCAGGGTACAAATCGACCGTTGTATCGGCCAACACCATGCGATCGGCCTCAGACGGATTGACATACCCTTTGTACCCTTTGTAGTAGTCGAGCGTATCGGGCGTGTAATAGACATACGTCTGAGACACGTCAACAGGGTTATAGCGCTCCAGGTTTTCGTTCATCACATTGGCAATCGACATACCGCACGTCACCGAGGTGATGGCCAAAAACAGGAGCATCGCGATGACGCCCATCGAAAAGCACACCGTGTTGACTTTGGCCGCAAGCTGGCGCACGGTAAACATGTTGAGGCCGCGCCAATACACGCCGCGCAGGCTCTGCAGCAGCTTGATGAGCATGCCCGAGAGTCCCCAGAACAGCGCAAAGGTACCCACTGTAACCATAGCGGTCGTAATGCCAAACTGGCTCATGGCCTCTTGCAGCTTGCTGTCCGTCGCAGTCAGCGGGAACCCATCACGTAGCAGACGGTAATAGGCCACGCCCACAAGCGCCACGCCCACGGCAAAGATGGCAATCGCGATCCAGGGGTTGCGCGTCTTGATGCTCTCGTTGCGACGCTCGGCACCCATGAGCTCAATGAGCCTGGTGCGACGCACGGCGCGAAGGTTCAGCAGTAGCGTGAGCACAAACATTACGAGCATGCAGGCAAGGGTCAGATTGAACGCATGCACCGAGAAAAAGAAGTGGAAATTGGCGATCTGTGTCTTAAAGAGCGAGGCCGTAAAGAACGTCATGAGCTGGGAGAGTCCCACACCCAGCACAATGCCGGCGACAAAGGCCACGACCGATACTATCACGGTCTCGAGCGCCATGATCGTGGCGACGCGCCCACGCCCCATGCCGAGCACCTGGTACAGGCCAAACTCCTTCTTGCGGCGTTTCATGATGAAGTTATTGGCATACACCATCAAAAAGGCCATGACACCGGCCAAAAAGTACGTCAGGTCGCCGAGTATGCTGCCCATAACCTGCGCCAAGCCCTCTTCATCGATGCCGGCGATGTCGACCTGCATCGAGATGGTGTTAAAGGCATAGAAGACCGTGACGCCCAGGGTGAGCGTCAAAAGGTAGACGAGGTAGTCGCGCCCGGCGCGGCGGACGTTGCCCCAAGCGAGTTTACAGAGCATCGGAGCCCTCACCGCCCATCATGGCAACGACCTCCATAATGCGGTCGAAGAACTCTCTGCGGTCGGTGTCGCCGCGGCGCAGCTCGGTGAAGATCTTGCCGTCGCGAATAAACAGCACACGGCTCGTGTAGCTGGCGGCAAAACTGTCGTGCGTAACCATGAGCACGGTGGCGCGCAGGCGGCGGTTGAGGGCCTCTAGGCTCTCGAGCAGCAGACGGGCGCTTTTGGAGTCGAGGGCGCCGGTGGGCTCGTCAGCCATGATCATGGTGGGGTCGGTGACGAGCGCGCGGCAGGCGGCGACGCGCTGCTGCTGGCCGCCGGACATCTGGTAGGGATATTTGTCGAGCACCTGGCTCACGGACAGGCGCGCTGCCACATCCTGCACGCGAGTCGAAATCTCTGCCGAGTTTGTGCGGGCGATAGTGAGCGGCAGGGCGATGTTCTCGCGTGCCGTGAGCGTATCGAGCAGGTTAGAATCCTGGAAGATAAAGCCGAGCTCCTCGCGGCGGAACTGCGAAAGCTTAGCCTGCTTCATGCGTGTTACGTCCTGGCCGTTGATGCGGATGGTGCCGCTCGTGGCGCTATCGATGGTCGACACGCAGTTGAGCAACGTCGATTTGCCCGAGCCCGAGGCGCCCATGATGCCCACGAATTCGCCGCGGTTGACGGTAAAGCTAACGTCGTTGAGCGCGCGGGTCACGTTGCCCAGCGCTCCATATACCTTTTCGAGATGCGCGACCTCCAGTACCGGGGTCGCCATGTGCGTGGTTTGCATACCGAGTCCTTTCTTGCGATTAGTCTACGGCATCTATAGTCGCAAGAAGACGAGTCGGCTACCATCGATATGGCTTACGCTTGCCTTACCGTTGTGTAAGGTACGGGTAGCTACCCTGCCGCGTGTTGATGTTGAGAGAGGACTCCTGTTGAAGACTGTTCATGTTGCCGCTGGGATCATTCGCAAGGATGGATCCGACGAGTTACTGGCCGTGCAGCGCGGCTATGGCGACATGCAGGGACTTTGGGAGTTTCCCGGTGGCAAGCTCATGCGCGGCGAGTCGCCCGAGGACGCCGTACGCCGCGAGCTTATGGAAGAGCTGCAGGTAAAAGTCACCAACCTGCGCGATTTCTATACCGTTGAGTACGACTACCCCGATTTTCATCTCTCCATGGAGTGCTACTACTGCTCGCTCGCCGATGAATCCGATGAGCCCCAGAAGCACGACCGTCAGCTCGATATCCGCTGGATTCCGCGCACCTCGCTTGCCACGGTTGAGTGGATGCCCGCCGACAAAGGGCTTATCGATGCTCTGATTGAGTTGAAGGAAGATCGGCTTGAGGCCAACGGCACTGCCAACGACGCCGAGGCCACCACGAACGACGAGCCCGCTTCCAGGCCCAAGCGCGCACCTAAGCGCCGCAGCAAAAAGCGTCCCAAACCAGGTCTGCTCGACGGCATCGATACCTCGGACCTCTCCGCTGACGAGCGCGAACTCGTGCGCCGTCGCGCCGCTATAAAAAAGTCCATGAAGGGCAACAAGCGTGCAAACACCAAGCCCGAGCTGCTCGTTCGCCAGCGCTTGCGCGCAGCGGGCCTTACGGGTTATCGCTTGGAATGGAAGGTTCCTGGCAAGCCCGACATCGCCTTCCCCGGCCGCAAGATCGCCATCTTCGTCAACGGCTGCTTTTGGCATCGCTGCCCCAAGTGCAACCCTAGCCAGCCCAAGCGCAACGTTGAGTTTTGGGAGGCAAAGTTCCGTCGCAACGTCGAGCGCGATCGCGCCGCGGTGGCAGCGCTCACTCAAATGGGCTGGTCACCCATAACCATCTGGGAATGCGAACTCAAAAAAGACCGCATCGACGCCACCATGGAAAAGGTCATCGAGCAGGTGCGCGCCGCAGAGCCGCAGCGCTAGGAACGAGCCATCCACACGCCCCACACAGGCGAGCCACATCCGCGCCACAAACCTTAGAAAGCCCTTAAGCCCAAAACCTTTCAAAAGTGTTATTCGATACCTCTGACCTGCAGCTTCATCGTAACACCAAACCAGGTTAAGCCTTTCTTTAGCGCTTCTTTGCAGCAGCCGCGGCATAATACTGCCAACGCACGGGACCTAGCAGCACACCCCGTGCGCAACCTTTTGGTGGACATCGAGGAGGCCGCATAAGCATGCATTCTTCCAATGCCGTAGCACGGCAGCCATCCCCAAAACATGCAGACCTTTTCTCCTTCCCCCCGACACAGAGAAACGGCCTCCTCGACTCCCCAACCTCGCAGCCAAAACGCTCAACCAACCAGAGCCTCAACCTGCAGGCCTCATTCAAAAAGCTCCAATCATCCCTGGATACAGCATTCCCCGAACAAGCGCGGGCATTCTAGCCCCCCATCAGCAAAAAGACGCCCGCGTTCCACCCTTTCAGCCCCAACGCCACAAGGGCAATTAAGCAGGGCGGCCTGGGCGGGCCCCCGTACTTAGTTTCCAAAATCATTCCGCAGCGCGAAGGCCCCCGTTGCCAACGCTTCTTATTTTTTTCAGACCTAACGCCACAAGGGCGACGACCTCGAGTAGGTCAACCGGGGAGGGACGAGGGCTTAGTTCCCCAATCTTTCCGCAGGGGGCAAAAAGCCTCGCCGCACGAAGTGTGCAGCGAGGCTTTTTGCATGCCCGAGGACGATTGGGGAACTAAGCCCTCGTCCCTCCCCGGGATATGTAGCGAGTCGGAGTACCCTTGCTGTTACTCTGCTTTGCCCACAGAGTTGAGGTTGGTCATGCGGATCTTAACCAGCTCGGTGATCTCACGCATACCCTCCTTAGCCGGCTTCTTGGGATCGAAGCAGGCAGGGTTCTCGGCCATGTAGGCCATGAAGCCCTTGGTGAAGGCCTGACGCAGCTCGGTGGCGTAATTAACCTTGCAGATGCCGTTCTTCACAGCCTCGGCAACCTGCTCATCGGGCACACCGGAGGTGCCGTGCAGAACCAGCGGCACGTCGACGGCGTCGCGGATGGCCTTCACCACGGACTGCTCGATGTGCGGATCCTGTCTCTTATACACATCTCCGAGCCCAC
>URBA01000108.1 GCA_900545905.1 uncultured Collinsella sp. | reverse complement strand
ATCAGAAAGCTAAAGGCACCACACGTTAGCGCCGAGATGGCGCGCATCGTGTAATCGCGCGCGTGGCTCCAGCGCGTGCCGGCCCAGCCGAGTGCGGGGTCGACCTCGATGGTGTCGTCCTCATAGGCCGATGGCTCGATGCCGTCTGCCGCGCACTCGTCGTCCGAAAGCTCGCCCACCATCTGTTCTAGGCTGCGACGGCCCTCGCGTACGCTGCCCAAGCCGGCGAGCAGCTGGTCGCAAAATGCCTCGATGCTGTTGGGGCGGTCCTGCGGCATGGGGGAGAGCGCGCTCATGAGCGCGGCCTCGGCTCCCGGGGAAAAGTGTGGTATCAGCTCGCTGGGATAGGTGGCGCCGCCGATGATGCGGTCGAGCGAGTCGGCGGGCGTGGCCGCCATAAAGGGAGCGCTGCCGCACAGGCCCTCGTAGATCACACAGGCGAGGGCAAAGACATCGGCGCGCTCGTCAACCGTGCCAGTCTCGATGTCGAGCTGCTCGGGTGGCATGTAGCCGATGGTGCCGCCGCGTGAGCCGCCAAAGCCACCGGCGGACGACAGTCGCGCCATGCCAAAGTCGGTGAGCTTTACATTGCCCGAGTGGTCGATGAGCACGTTGGCGGGCTTAATGTCCAGGTGGAGTACGCCATTACTGTGGGCGAAGGTGAGCGCCTGGCCCAGGGCATCGGCAATGGCCGCGGCCTCGTCAAAGGTAAGTGAGTGGCCGTCCACGCGGTGCAAAAACTCGGCCAGCGACATGCCATCGACATATTCCATAACCAGGTAGGCATAGGCTGTGTCGTGCGTAAAGTCGATGACCTGCACGATATTGGGATGTTGAAGCATGGCGGCAGTGTGCGCCTCGCGCAGGACATCCATGATGTCGCTGGCGGGCATGCCGGCACCGTTGATAAGAGGGATGCGCTTAATGGCCACGCGACGGCGCAGGTGCGTGTCGCGGCAGATCTCGATGGAGCCAAAACCGCCAGTCGCAAGTGTCTCGAGCGGCTGGTACCGCTTGAGCAGCTCGCGAGAGCTGGTGCCCTCCAAGGGAACGTCCGGCGAGAACCGGGCGGTATGTTGCGAGAAAAGCGGCATGGCCAACCCTCGTGCGTTTAAAGTTCGTTTGCGAGCGGCGGGCGCGGAGCCGAGCCGTTCGCGGTGGCATAGATGCTGCTAGTGTAGCACGCTCGGGTGCATGGGGAGGATAGCGGGATGCGAGGCTGCCCGTCTGGCTTGGCCTTAGCGCTTCTTCTTGTTCTTCTTCTGCTTGCGCTGTTTGGCCTTTGCATTCTTAGGCTCGCTTTCCTGCTTGGCCTTGGCAGCGGCCTTTTCGGCCTTCATCTTCTTACGTTTGGTCTCGATGCGGAGTTTTTTGTTGATGCGCGCCTTGAGGAAGGGACCAAACTGCTCGGCATCGCCGCGGACGAAGGTGTCCTTAGGGATCGTCACGCCCTGGTCGGCGAACATGGCCACAAAGATGCGCTCGCCGTCGAGTACGTGGTCGAGCTTCTCAAACGGGAAGAACTGCGACTTGCCGCTCTTGCCCCAAACCATCAGGCCGTCCTCGTTGGCGGCGACGCGGCGATAGCGGCCGCCCATGGACTCGTCGGCCTCGACGGCGTCGATAAAGTCGCGGGCGAGGGTGTGGTGCAGGTTCTTGCTCCACCAGGCCAAAAAGGCGCCGAATACGATCAGCACGACGCCAAACTTGATCCAGTTGCCGCCGGCCACCAACATGCCGATGCCGATGAGCGCGGCAATTGCCGCGGCGACATACAGCGAGCCGCGACGCCTGGGCGAGGCGACCAGGCGGGCGAAGTCGGTGACCAGGTCGTTTTCGTACTGGTACTCGTTGAGGTACAGAATGCCGTCGTCGGCTGCGGCCTGCTCCTCGAGCGCGACCTCGACCTGGTCGGCTGCTTCGGAGGGAACGAGGTTGCTCTCTGCGTCTGCCATGCTCTTTGGACTCCTATCGCGGCGGGCTCGCCGTACGGGTATTATGGAATGCAGTATGCCGTGCGACCGCATGGCCGCCGCGGCAACAAGACTCAGTATACCCGGGGGAGCACCCATGGAATCGTTGTACCGAAAGTATCGCCCGCTCACCTTCGACTCCGTGGTGGGCCAGCAGCATATCGTCTCGACGCTCGAGCACGCCATCACCGAGGGGCGCCTGTCCCATGCGTACCTGTTCTGCGGACCGCGCGGCACGGGCAAGACCACCATGGCGCGTATTCTTGCCAAGGCGCTGCTCTGTCGCAATGCCGAGGCGGCGCGCGCCGAGGGTGCGAGCGGCTGCATGCCCGACGGCACCTGTGAGGAATGCGAGCTCATCGCCGAGGGCAACCACCCCGATGTCTACGAGCTCGATGCCGCAAGCCGTACCGGCGTAGACAACGTGCGCGAGGAAATCATCAACTCCGTCAACTTTGCCCCGGTGCGTGGCAAGTACAAGATTTATATCATCGACGAGGTCCACATGCTCACGACGGCGGCGTTCAACGCGCTGCTCAAGACGCTTGAGGAGCCGCCGGCGCACGTGATCTTTGTGCTGTGCACCACCGACCCGCAAAAGATTCTGGAGACAATCCTCTCACGCTGCCAGCGCTTCGATTTCCATCGCATCGGCAACGAGGATATCGAGCGCCGCCTGGCATACGTGTGCGAGCAGGAGGGCTTCGATTACGACGACGAGGCGCTGGCTATCGTGGCGCGCCATGCCAAGGGCGGCATGCGCGACGCGCTCTCCACGCTGGAGCAGCTGAGCGTTTTTGGCAACGGCGCCGTGCATGCGGACGATGCCCGTTCGCTTTTGGGCGAAGTTTCGGACCAGATTCTAGGCGAGTTTGCGCGCGCCATTGCTGATCGCGATGTCGCCGAGCTGTATGGGCTCATTCGCGCACAGGTCGAGGAGGGCAATGACCTGCTTGAGCTGACGCGTGACTTGGTGGCGCATGTGCGCGACGTGTATGTTGCCTGCGTTGCCGGTGCCCGTGCCGAGCTGTTTGAGGGCGGCTCCGAGCAGGCCGAGGCGCTTGCTGCCGAGGCCGCTGCCTTTGGCGAGCATCCTGCCGACCGCCTGGCCCGTGTGCTGACGGTGCTCGACGATGCCGCACTGGAGATGAGGGGCGCGAGCGACGTGCGCCTGGTGCTCGAGATCGCCTGCACGCGTCTGGCACGTCCCGAGGCTGATTTAACGATTGAGGCATTGGCCGAGCGCGTGGCACGCCTGGAGGCCATGGTTGCCAACGGCGCCGTGCCGGCGAGCGTGGCTGCTGCTCAGGCCGCCGCGCCTGCAGCATCCGTACCCGCTGCTGCCCAACAGCCGACGCTCATTTCGGGCGCCCGTGCTGCCGCTCCGGCGGCATCCGCTGCCCCCGCTGCTACGTCCGCGCATCAGGGCGGCATGCCTTGGGACCGCGGCGCTGCTGTTCCGGCTGCCCAGCCTGCGCCCCGTTCTGCGTCCGTGTCAACTTCCAAGCCTGCAGCGCCTGCACCTCAGCCTGCGCCGGCTCCGACGCCTCAGCCCGTTGCGGCCCCCGCGCCTGCCACCGCTCCGGCACCTAAGCCCCAGCCCAACAATGCCGCCCAGGTTGCCGCCGCCGGTGCTGCCGAGACCCCCGCGGTCGAGGACGCCGGCGAGCTCCAGCGCAAATGGGCCGAGGTCGTCGAGCGTGTCAAGGCGCGTCAGGCTTCCTACGCAGGGCTTTTGCTCAACGCCCGCGCCACGGCCGACGACGGCTCCAAGCTCACGGTTTCGTTCCCCGCGGGCTCGACCTTTGCTATCAAGATGCTCGGTCGCGCCGACACACAGTCGGTGGTTCTGCCGACAGTCAGTGCGGTCTTCGGTCGTCGTACCGTCGACTATGTCCTGGATGGGGGTGGCACGCCGGCTCCTCAACATGAGGAGCATTCTCCATCTGCACGGGCTGCGGCATCTGCGGACCCGCAACCCGTGTTCTCGGCGGCCCCTGCATCCTCGAGCGCCAGCGCGACGCAGCAGCAAGCGGCGCCGGTAGCGGCACCGACCCCGTCGGCGCCTGAACCCGCTGCGCCCAAACAGGCTGCTCCGGTCCCCGCGCCCAAGCCCGCCGCCGCGCCTGCGCCCAAGTCATCCGACCTGGCTAAGGCCCCCTGGCTGCGCTCCGACAACCCTGCCGGCGCTCCCGCTACGGGCAAGCTCCCGACCGAGCCCGCACCCCGAGCGCCCGAGCGCGCGTCCGCTCCCAAGGCTCAGCCGTCTGCGCAGTCTGCACCGTGGGAATCCGAGCAGGTGCCCTACGATGACGCCATGGTCGGCGGCTTTGCCGGCGATGCGAGCGGGGACGATCTTCCTCCGTTCGACGTGCCGGGTGCGACGCCCGCGCCCAAGTCCGCTGTAGCTGTCCCCAAAGAGGAGGACGCTCCTGCAGCTCCCTGGGAGTCCAACCCCGGCGCCGGCAGCCCCTTCGGCCACCAGGGCGCAGCCCCGAGCATCCCGCAGACCGAGGACGAGGCCAAAGACCTCATCCGCAGCGTCTTCGGTCAGGCCACCATCTTCAAGCCGGTGGAGTAGCTGTACGGGCGGGTATACTGCTCAAGAAGAGGTCTCTTTGTCCGGGCGCATCTGTATTTCGGACATGTGTAATGTGGTGCCGCGTATATCGCATTCGAGTAGACAGGTACGTGACGGTCGGCCTAGGATGCTGAGGTCGATACGATACGTTGCATGGCTGTCCGCGTACTCGACTTGCTCGGCGCTGACGGTTGCTCCGATTGTCGAGAAAACGCCTAGTTCGGCATCGACAATCTTGGAGTTCTTTATCTTGACCTTGAACTCTTGGTAGAGGGATGGGCTGTTGTAGTAAACGGTTCGGGTTCCGTCGGTGCACTCATCGGTCGCTTCCCATTTGACGGTGGGCTGGTCCGAGCTGGTTATCAGCAGTTCTGCTCCAAAGGCTATAGCATGGGTGATGACAACCAGTAATGCCCAGCCGACAAAGAGATAGAGAACCACATATGCAACGGGGTGTTTTGAGCGGATGTTTTGGAGCGCGTCGGGGGCATTCATGGGGGCACCTCCAAATTGCTGTCTGTGACAATCAAATTATACCCTGCCATCATGAGCGCCGCCTCGAGCAGCGGTTCGGCATTTTGTTATCTAGCTGGATGCAGAAAATGTCGGATTCCGGCTCTACAAGATTTAGCTTTCAATATTATGCAGATGCGAATCATTCAACTTCGCATAATCTTTGGGTGCGGTTTGCACTCCAGGACATGTATATCGACTGAGGTAGCGTGTCCGCCCCGCTCTCTGGCTTCGCGCCGTGGTACGATTTTTGAGTTTGAAAGTCCCGCCGTGCTCCGGCTGCCCTTGCAGCTCGGCGCGCGGCCGCACGTAAAGGAGCCATCATGGCCGGTATGAACATGCAGCAGATGATGAAGCAGGCCCGCAAGATGCAGGAGCAGCTTGCCGCCGCGCAGGAGAACCTCAAGTCCCAGACCG
>URBA01000107.1 GCA_900545905.1 uncultured Collinsella sp. | reverse complement strand
TGCCCGTCAAACAGGTATACCCCTGCGTCCGGGAGTTCAAGGCCGTTGATAAGGCGCATAATCGTCGTCTTGCCGCAGCCGTTGGGGCCAAGCAGGGCAACGAGCTCTCCACGGTCCACCTGCAGCGAAACACCGTCGACCACTGTATGCCCCGCATAGGAAAACACCACGTCGCGCAGCTCAATGAGCGGCGCAGCACCGGCGCCGCGCTCGTCCCCAACACCCGCAGGGCTATTTATCTCGATTGCCAAAACGTTGCCTTTCCCTATCCACATCGGCCGCAGCGCCCGTGCTACAGCGCCGCACACAGCGCCGACAGCAACAGCACGACCGCCGCATAGACCGCATCGCGCCAGCTCAGAGCGCTCCGGGCAGGCGCCGGATACGCGCCGGCAAACCCACGGCAGAGCATGGCCTCGTCCATCGCGCGGCTGCATTCCATCGCCTTGATAAATGTCATGCCCATGATACCCGCGATCGAATCGGTACGCGAAAACCCCTCAGGCGCACGGCCAACGCTGCGCAGCATGACCGATTCGCACAGATTGTGCGCCGTGCGACCCAGCACCTCGATGTGCTTGAGCGCCATATCAAACGTAAAGATAACTTCGTCGGGTAGATGCAGCATCTTGAGCGCCGCCGACATGCGGCTCCACGTGAGGGTCCACGAAACGCCCAGCACCAGCGACACATTAATGAAGGTCTTGAGCGCAATCTTGAGCATGGCGCCCGCGGCAGAAGCACCCAGCAGCAGGGCAGGCAGCGCAAGAACCACCGCGAGCCCCGCAGCGCCAAGCGCCGGCACAAAGGTTGCCCGCAGCCCGCGTACGGGGCGTACGGCAACGAGCACCAACACGATAGCCGCCATCAACATGAGGTACAGCGGGCTTTGCGTCAGACACACGCACAGGACGCAAACGAACATCCCCACCAGGCGCACCGGAGCCGAAACGCAAGAAAGGGCGCGGTCGACCATCGACCCGCCCTCGTGCGCACCTCCACCCAGGCGAACCCGCTCAAGCAGGCTCGCCAGGTGCAGGACGTTCTTTTGCATCACGCGATGACGAGCGCCCGTGGGCTCGTATCGCTCCTCGGCCGCAAGCCAGCTAGGCAGCTCGACCGTCGCCATGAACACCGCTTTCCTTAACCGTCAGCGAGATCAGGCGGAATACGATGGTGAGCACCGCCACGCCAATCACGCCCGAAAGGATATACATGGCAGCCTGGCCGCCAAAGCCAAGACCCTGCTCCTCGGAATAGGCCTGGAGATAATCGCCCGTGGGCAGTGCATCGGCAAAGGTCGGAGCGTCGAGGCCGACCGAAGCCTGCAGACTGTCGTCGCCAGCCTCCTGGACGGCGGTCGCGGCGCCCTCGGCGTCCCACTCGCCCCATGCGTCACCGGTGGCCAGCAGGCCCAGCGGCGTGGCCACGACAAGCACGGCGACCAGGATGAGCGTGGGGACCAGCGAGGTCTTCTTGGCGGTTGCGCCCTCGCCAGCAAGCTGTCCATCGACGGCCTCGGGCCCGACGATAAAGCTCGGCGCCGTCTTCTTAATGAAACCGTAGATAGCGGCGGTCGCCACGCCCTCGACCACACCGGCTACCAGCATATGCGGGATCAGCATGGCCGGAATGGAAACAGACAGCGGGAAGGGGCAGTACAGCGGGGCACCCGAGGCGTTGGTAAAGAGCATCGGCTGAATGCCAAACTCGATGGCAGCGCAAAGGGCAGCCACGCACAAGCCAACCCAGCCGCCCACGATGGCAGAGACCGAAGTGCCCCAGCTCTTGTCGTGCAGGCGGCTGTTGAGCGCGCGGAATACCATAGCGGCAACAAACGGCAGCACAAAGGCCATATTGAAGCAGTTGGCGCCAAAGGACAGGATGCCGCCGTCGCCAAACAGCAGCGCCTGAAGCGCCAACGCGACCGAGACAGCGATAGCCGCAGCCTCGGGGCCCAGCAGCAGTGCGATAAGCGCGCCGCCAACGGCGTGGCCTGTGGTGCCGCCGGGCAGCGGCACGTTGAACATCATGAGCAAAAAGGAGAATGCGGCGCAGATACCCAGGAAAGCCATGTGCTCGCGATCGAGCGTGGCGCGCACTTTCTTGATGCAGTGGACCCAAACGGGCACCATCGCCACCGCCATGACGGCATCGGTCTGCGGGGACAGATAATTATCTGGAATGTGCATGTACGCCTCCCGGTTGTCGGCGCACGGAATTGCAACGCCGCTTGAATCACCTTGCCAGTGTTACGTATTGTCAGACTCGTAACACGCCGCGGGCTATCATAGCAAAACGGCGCGCTGCCGACAAAGCAGCACGCCGCTATGTAATGCGCGTGTCATATATGCAGGTTCAACGGTGTCTTTTCCGAACACCGCGGTCACGCAGGACCCCACAGCAACTGCCGAGGGGTCCTGTGCTCCCAGCGCAAATCCTAGCCGCGGACCTCGCCGTTTACGCCCTTGCACACCTTGGTGACGATCTTCTGGTGCGCTTTTTCGACCTCTTCGCTGGTGAGCGTGTGGTCGTCGGAGCGATACGTAAGCGCAAAGGCCATGGACTTCTTGCCCGCTCCGATGCGGATGGGATCGCGGTAGACGTCGAACAGGCGCACACCCTCGAGCAGCTTGCCTCCGGCGCTGGTAATACGGCGCTCAAGATCCTCGCAGGTCACAGTGTTGTCGACCACGATAGCAAGGTCGTGCTCAACGGCCGGGTACTGCGAGAACTCACGGTAGTTCTCCTGGTTGCGGGCGCCCTTGATCAGCTTGTCCAGGTCGAGCTCAAAGGCAACGACAACCTCGTCAATGCCCATAGCCTCGCGCGCCTCGGGGTGAATCTCGCCAACCCAGCCCAGCACGGTACCGCCGGACAGAACCTCGGCGGCGCGACCCGGCTGCAAGAAGGCATAGCCCTCGCCCTCGACGGGACGGAAGCGGACCTTCTCGATGCGCAGCTGGGCAAGCAGCTCCTCGACAATGCCCTTGCCAAAGAAGAAACGCAGCTTGCGGTACTTCATGTTCCAGGACTGCTCGCTCCACTGGCCCGAGAGCACACCCGCCACGGACTTGGTCTCCTTGGGCAGGCTGGTGTTCTCGCGGCCGTGGAACAGGCTACCGACCTCGTACAGGTGCACGTTGGGCGTGCCGTGGGCCTCGTTGTAGGCCACGGACTGCAAAAGACCCGGCAGCAGCGAGCGGCGCATCTCGGTTTGCTCGGCAACCAGCGGGTTCATAAGCACCACGGGGCAGCCGCGGCCCTCGGTGGGCATGCCGATCTTTTCCAGGTCGCCCGGGGCGGCAAAGCCAAAGGTCGTGGTCTCGTTGAGGCCGCAGGCGCGCAGGATCTCGCCGACCTTACGAGTGAGCTTCTGCTCGCGGGTCAGACCGCCGATGTGGTTCTTGGCAGCCGGAATGGTCGCCGTCACACGACCCATGCCCCATAGGCGCAGGACCTCCTCGATCAGGTCGATCTCACGCGGCAGGTCGGGACGGAAGCTCGGCGGCGTGACCATAAAGTCCTCGCCGTCGCGCTCGACGGTGCAGCCCAGGCGGGTGAGCGAGCGCTCGATAAAGTCGGACTCGATGTCGGCACCGCAGATGGCGTGCACGCGGGCCAGGCGCAGCTTGATGCTGTCGATGGTCTTGGGCGCGGGGAACACGTCCACATAGCCGGGAGCGACCTCGCCGCCGGCGATCTCCTCAATCAGCGCGCAGGTAACGTTGGCAACATCCACGCAGCCGGTCTCGTCAACTTGGCGCTCAAAGCGAATGGAGGCGTCGGAGATCAGCGAAAGGTCGCGGCTGGTGTGCGAGGTGCGGCCGGCGTTGAAGCAGGCGCTCTCGACCATCACGTCGACGGTGTCATCCTCAATCTCGGAATCCATGCCACCCATGACACCGGCCAGCGCCACGGGACGCTCGCCGTCGGTGATGAGGCCCATACCGGCGTCGAGCACGCGCTCCTCGCCGTCGAGCGTCGTGAACTTCTCGTCCTGCTGGGCGGCGCGAACCACCACACGACGGTGGCCATCGCGCTCGGCAAAGGTGTCCAGGTCAAAGGCGTGCAGCGGCTGACCGGTGAGCATCATCACATAGTTGGTGATGTCGACGATGTTGTTGTGCGGGCGCACACCCAGGGCGTTGAGGCGCTTGACCATCCAGTCAGGCGACGGGCCCACCTTCACGTTGCGCACGATGCGGGCGACATAGCGGTCGCACAGGCCATCGTCGGCAATCTCGACCGAAAGCTCGTCGTCCGTCGCGCGGCCGGTCTCGGCCTTGATGACGGGCAGCTCAACGTGGAAATCGTGGTCGAAAATAGCGCCGGTCTCGCGGGCCATGCCAATCATGGACAGGCAGTCGGGGCGGTTGGGTGTGATCTCGCAGTCGAGCACGGTGTCGCTGGAGCCCACGTACTCGGCAAACGGCATGCCGCAGGGCGTATCCTCGGGCAGGATCATGATGCCGGAGTGGTCGCCGCCCAGACCGAGCTCGCGCACGGAGCAGTTCATGCCCATGGACACGACACCGCGAAGCTTGCTCTTCTTGATCTTGACGTCGCCGGGCAGAACTGCGCCGATCATGGCCGTGACGATGTGGTCGCCGGCCTCAAAGTTCTGCGCGCCGCAGACGATCTGCAGCGGAGCGGGGTTGCCATCGGCGTCGAGGTTCTTGTCGCCCACGTCGACCGAGCACACATACATGTGGTCGCTATCGGGGTGCGGGGTCTTGGTGATTACCTGAGCGGTCACCACGTGGTCAAAGGACTCGCCCACGGTGTCGATCGCCTCGACCTCGGTACCGGTACGGATATATTCGTCCGAAAGGGTCTTGGGATCCTCCGGAATATCGATCATGGTCTTGAGCCAGTCGTAAGAAACACGCATCTAACTGGTCTCCTTTCATAAATGCGGCTTTGAGCCGGAAACTGCAACTAAGAAGAAAGCGTTCTAGAACTGGTTCAAGAACCTCATGTCACCAGTCATCAACGTGCGCAGGTCGGGCAGGTCGTAGCGCAGTGCCGCGACGCGCTCGGCGCCAATACCAAAGGCGAAGCCGGTGTACTTCTCGGGGTCGATGCCGCAGTTGATCAGGACGTTGGGGTCGACCATGCCACAGCCCAGGATCTCGATCCAGCCGCTGTGCTTGCAGAAGTTGCAGCCCTTGCCGCCGCACACGTGGCAGCTCACGTCCACCTCGCAGGAAGGCTCGGTGAAGGGGAAGAAGTGCGGGCGATAGCGCGTCTTGCGATCCTCGCCAAACATGCACTTAACAAAGTAGTCGAGCGTGCCCTTCAGGTCGCCAAAGGTGATGCCCTCGTCGACGACCAGGCCCTCGATCTGGTTGAACTGCGGCAGGTGGCAGGCGTCGGCCGTGTCGGGACGATAGACGGTGCCCGGGCAGATCATGTAGATGGGCGGCTTTTGCGACTCCATGGTGTGGATCTGCACACCCGAGGTCTGGGTGCGCAGCAGTACGTCGGACTCGCCGTGGGCGTGAGCCTCGGGGTGTGCGACGCTACCGGGGTTGTTGTCGACCACATAGAACGTGTCGCGAGCCGAGCGGCTCGGGTGATCCATGGGCGCGTTGAGCGCGGTGAAGTTGTAGTAGGAGGTATCGACCATGGGGCCGGACTCGACGGTAT
>URBA01000106.1 GCA_900545905.1 uncultured Collinsella sp. | reverse complement strand
GTGCCGCAGCTGTTTTGGTGGACTGGATTATGTTGAGTCGGTTGATTGACCGGGAAAGCAAAGCGGCTCGGGGGCGTGTCGCTTCCGTCACGTTCTATCAGCATGCAAGACGGTTTTGATTCTTGCTCGTGACGGAAACGGCGCGCTTCCGAGCCGCTTTAAGAGAAAAGGGGCGAGGTCTAGGGCACGCCCCCTTTCACGATAGAGAGCTAAACCTAGCCGCGGACCTTCTTGACGACGTCCATGGCCTCGCGGGCAATCTGTTCGACCTTGGAGAAGTCGCCGTCGGCGAACAGGGCGGGCTTGACCATCCAGGTGCCACCGCAGGCGATGATGGCGGAGGAGCTCAGGTACTCCTCGACGTTGGCGGTGCTCACGCCGCCGGTGGGCATAAAGCGATGGCCGACAAACGGAGCAGCGAGGGCCTTGATGGTGTTCAGGCCGCCGTACTGAGCAGCGGGGAAGAACTTGGTGACCTTGAGGCCCAGGTTCTCGGCGGCGGTAACCTCGGAGGGGGTCACGGTGCCGGGAAGGACGGGCAGGTCGATGTCGATGCAGTGCTTTACAACGTCCTCGTTGTAACCCGGGGAGACGATGAACTTGGCACCGGCGGCGCGGGCCTGCTCAACCTGCTCGACAGTCAGGACGGTGCCGGCGCCGACGCACATCTCGGGCTCGGCCTCAGCCATGGCGGCGATGCACTCGGCGGCGCAGGCGGTGCGGAAGGTGACCTCGGCGGACTTCATGCCAGCTGCCATAAGGGCGTGGGCGAGCGGTGCGGCGTCCTCGACCTTATCGAGCACGACGACCGGCACGATGCCCAGGGATTCAAGCGTGGTGTAGAACTGATCGAACATAGTGTTCCTTTCGATGTGAGTCGCGCACGGGCGCGTGATTGCCAAAGAAGATTGGCCATGAGCCGGTTCCGGATTGGTTATCGGAGGCACTGCTTGGGTCACAAGCAATTTCGGAACCGGCTACGAGGCCAGTCGTGAAGGAATGCCAGACAAAACCGGAATGGGACTAAGTGGTTCTACCTGGCTGGAGGAATCGGGGAGCGGGCTGCAGAGGTATGGGTATGGAAAGCTGCAGTCCGCGGAATGGGGAACGAATTAACGGGCGACGCGGGTGCCACCGTCGGCGGCGGATGCCACGGCTGCGATCTCGTCTGCGGTCACCAGGTTGGAATCGCCCTTGATGGTGAGCTTGAGGATCGAGGCCGCAATCGCGTAGTTGACGGCGTCCTGCGGGGCAAAGTCGTTGATGAGGGCATGGACGAGGCCGGCGTTGAAAGCGTCGCCGGCGGCAACGCCCTCGAGCACGTGCACGTCGTGAGCAGGGGAGAACCAGTGCTCGCCGCTCTCGGCGTCAAAGAGCATGCCCATCCAAATGGAGCGCTCGACGCAGGAGATGTTGCGGACGACCGAGGCGACCTTCTTGCAACCGTACTCGGCGCAGATCTGACGGGCCATCTCGACGTAGGTGTCGCGTTCCTCGATGCCGTGGGCAAGGGAGCCGGAGACGCAGGTCATACCGAGGCCGGCAGGAGCGTCCTCGTCGTTGGCAATGCAGATGTCAACGAGCGGCAGGAGTTCCTTCATGGTGGCCTGCGACTTCTCGGGCGACCACATCTTGCCGCGATAGTTCACGTCGCACACGGTGGCGATGCCTTTGGCGCGGCAGGCGGTGAGGGCATCCTTGCAGGCGGCGGCCATCTCGTCGGAGACGGCGGGCGTCACGCCGGAGAAGTAGAAGACATCGACACCCTTGAGGATCTCGTCCCAGTCAAAGACGTCGCGCTTGGCCATGTTGATGGCAGAGTACTTGCGGTCGTAGACGCAGCCGTTGCCGCGCTGCGAGGCGCCGACCTCAAACACATAGGAGCCAAGACGGTCGCCCTGGCGCACGACGCGCGAGGTATCGACGTCGTAGACCTTCAGCGAACGCAGGGCGCACTCGCCCAGACGGTTGGCCGGGACAACGGAGACGTAAGCTGCCTTGTCACCCTGGTAGGCCAGGGAAAGCGCGGTGTTGGCTTCGGCGCCGCCGTAGCGGACATCAAACTCGGTCGCCTGCTCAATGCGCAGATGGTCTTTGGGCGAGAGCCTCATCATGATCTCGCCGAAGGTAAGAACCGTTTTACCCATGGTCGCGCAGCTCCTTCTTACTCGTGCGTACACCTTTGATATGGCGTTGGCACGGAGGTGCCAAGACGGTAGGGTACATCTTTGCACCTCCGTGCCAACGCTTGCCGAAATCGGTTTACGAAATCGGTTTCGTTTCGAGTTGTAGTATACTCACCTACAGCGTTTTGCAAGCGAGATTTTTAAAAAAATGCCTAAAATGGCTCAGACTGCTGACAATTGGGAAACGGGGTGCGCTATGGCGCGGGCGTGAGCCCGGCCACGGTCTCGCGCTATCTCAACAACCGCCCCGGGCAGATGACCGAGGAAACCCGCGCTCGCATCGCGGCGGTTATCGAGCGCACCGGCTATCGTCCACGTGCCGCCGCGCGCAATCTGCGCAGCTCGCGTACCAACCTCATCGGCGTTATCTTGGCCGACATTGCTAACCCGTTCTCCAGCGCCATGCTCGAAGGGCTTTCCGCTAGTGCCGCCGCGCGCGGCTGCTCGCTTATGACTGCCATTAGCGGCAATGATTCCGCCAAGGAAGCAGAGTCGCTCACCAGACTTATCGATGCCGGTGTGGACGGCCTGGTCGTCAACACCTGTGGCGGCAACGACAAGGCGATTGCCGCGGCTGCGGGACGCCTGCCCGTCGTGCTGCTCGACCGCGATGTTGCCGACGGTGGCATCGATCTGGTGACATCTAACAACCGTGAACTGGTCGCAGGCTTGGTAGACGCTTTGGCCGCCGCTGGCAGCGAGCGCCTGTGCCTGCTCACCGAGGCAAGCGACGACAGCCCTGTGCGTCGCGAGCGTGCCGAGGCCTTTGCCGACGAGCTTTCGCGCCGCGGTCTTGCGGGCGAGGTCGTCACCTTGGCCGACGGTGGTGTCGAGGGCGTCAGTCGCCTGGACGAGACCATCCGCGAGTATGCGGGTAAAAAGCTCGGCCTCATTGCCGTCAACGGCCTGGTCTTCCTGCGTCTGACCGAGGCGCTGGCACAGCTGGGACCCTCGTTGCCGGCGGGTCTCAAGATCGCGACGTTTGACGATTACCCCTGGAACCACGTGCTCTTTGGCGGCGTGACCACGGCCGCGCAAGACACCATTACCATTGCCGAGCGCGTAGTCGAGCGCCTGTCCGAGCGTATCGACGTCGTTACCACTACGGTGGGCGACGCCGCAAAGCTCGCCCCCAAGCGCATCGAGGTTCCTGGTCACATTGAACACCGCGCCTCGACCTCGCGCTAATCATTCGTTCGTGACCGCCTGTTCACACACGTTTTTTGAGCGCTTGATACGCTTTAACCCTGCGGAAACATTTTTCTGCGATAGTATCTGCGATATAGACCAGTCGAAACCCGCCCGAAAGAAAGGGGAGCGACATGAACCAGCAGAACATCGATTACGTACTCCGCTCCGTAGAGCAGCGTGACATCCGCTTTGTGCGTCTGTGGTTTGTCGACATTCTCGGCCGCCTCAAGAACTTTGCCATTAGCCCCGAGGACCTCGAGGTCGCTTTTGAGGAGGGTATTGGCTTTGACGGCTCCGCCATCGAGGGCTTTGCCACGCCCGAGGAAGCCGACATGCTGGCGTTCCCCGATGCTTCGACCTTCCAGATCCTGCCGTGGCGCCCGAGCCATAACGGCGTCGCCCGCGTGTTCTGCGACGTGTGCACTCCCGATCGCAAGCCGTTTGCCGGCGACCCGCGCGATGCCCTGCGCCGCATGTTCTGCAGGGCCGAGAAGGCCGGCTATCTGCTCAACGTGGGCGCCGAGCTGGAGTACTACTATTTTCCCGACGAGCACACGCCCGAGCCGCTCGACAACGTGGGCTACTTCGATCTTTCGGTGAGCGATGCCGCTCGCGACCTGCGCCGCAACACGGTCCTCACGCTCGAGAAGATGTCCGTGCCCGTGGAGTACACCTTCCACGCCGCCGGTCGCTCGCAGCACGGCATGAGCCTGCGCCACGCCGAGGCCCTGAGCATGTCCGATGCCATCACCACGGCCAAGCTCATCATTAAGCAGCAGGCCTACGAGAGCGGTTGCCACGCCTCCTTTATGCCCAAGCCGTTGGCGGGCGAGGATGGCAGCGCTATGTTCCTGTGCCAGTCGCTATTCGACCACGACGGCAACAACGTCTTTTGGGGCGAGGACGACGAGAAGTACCACCTCTCCGATATCGCCAAGCACTACATGGCCGGCATCCTGGCGCACGCGCGCGAGATCAGCGCCATCACCAACCCCACGGTCAACTCGTACAAGCGCATTACCACGGGCGGCGACTCCGTGCCGCAGTACGCCACGTGGGGCCTGCGCAACCGCGCGAGCATGGTCCGCATCCCGGTCTACAAGCCCGGCAAGCAGCTGTCCACGCGCATCGAGCTTCGTGGCCCCGACCCCATGGCCAACCCGTACCTGGTCAACGCCGTCACGCTGGCGGCTGGTCTGGACGGCATCGAGCGCAAGCTGGAGCTCCCGCCCGAGGCCACGGCCGAGACGCTCAAGCTCACCGACCGCCAGATGGTCGAGGCCGGCTACGCGCCGCTGCCGCGCTCGCTCAAAGAGGCGCTCGACGTGTTTGAGGACTCGCAGTTTATGAAGGATGCCCTCGGCGAGCACATCCACAGCTTCTTCCTCAAAAAGAAGCGCGACGAGTGGCATAAGTTTGAGTCTACGATCACCGAGTGGGAGATCAAGCACTACCTGGCGAACTCCTAATCGCGCTGGCTTGTTCCAGTACGATTGAGCTCATTTCCTTGGAGGCCGATATGTCCGAAAAGAGTGCCCTGTTCATGGCGCGCACGACGCGCTTCCACGAGTTTGCCCGCAGCCTGACGACCACCCTGGGTGTCGAGGTGAGCCTGGCCACCCCCGATTCGCCGACTGCGGCGCACGACTTTGACCTGCTGATTCTCGATTCCGATGGCATCCGCAGCGACCGCATCGATCAGATTGCCAAGTGGCTTGACGATCGCGGCGGTGTCCCCATGCTGGTGATCGTCGACGATGAGGCGCTCGGTACCCTGCGCCTGCCGAATCACGCGCATGCCGACTTTGTGTGCCCCACGGCGACGCCCAACGAGCTCAAGGCTCGCGCGCAGCGCCTGATGGGCGAGGAGGAGACCGTCACCGCCGACGATGTGCTCAACATCGATAACCTCGAGATCAACCTGGCTACCTACCAGGTGACGCTCGATAACGAGCCCATCGACCTGACGCTGATGGAATACTCGCTGCTGAGCTTTTTGGCGACGCATCCCAACCGTGCCTACAGCCGCGAGGTGCTGCTGCACCGCGTGTGGGGCTTTGAGTACTGCGGCGGCACGCGCACCGTCGACGTGCACATTCGACGCATCCGCTCCAAGGTGGGCCCGCAGATCGCGGCACACATCACCACCGTCCGCGGCGTGGGCTATCTGTTTAAGGACTAGATTTCCACCACAAAGGGGACAGGCACCTCTGTGGTGGTTTTGCCGCATGCGTGGATCCCTTTCGAGTTTGCAGCAGAACTTAAGCCTGTCTCTTATACACATCTGACGCTGCCGACGAAGC
>URBA01000105.1 GCA_900545905.1 uncultured Collinsella sp. | reverse complement strand
CTCCTTTTGCCATCCAGCAGAACTCTTTCAATTATTTTATCGTTACCGGAAACTCTTCTCTACAAGAAAAGGGGCGCACCTCCATCGGAAACGCCCCCTATCATGCAAGGTTATATTCAATCCCTACAGCGCGCCGGAACCGGCTTGCATCATGCCGCCGGGGCCCGAGGTCACGCCGCCGCTCACGGGCGCGACGTTGCCGGTGTGCGGAGCCGCCGGGGCGGTATCGCCACCGAGCGTGCCCGCCGGACGCGGTGCCGGGATCTCGCCCGTGCCGTGGCTAAAGACAAACTTGCCATCGGCCACATCGCACAGGACGGTATCGCCCTCGCCCCACTCGCCGGCCAGAAGCTCCTCGGACAGCGGGTCCTCGATGAGCTTTTGAATAGCACGGCGCAGCGGACGCGCACCGTTGGTGAGGTCGGTGCCCTCGGCCACGATCTTGTCATAGGCCGCATCGGTGAGCTTGATGTTCATGCCGTTGGCGATCAGACGCTGGCGCAGGTCGTCCACCAGCAGGTGAGCGATCTTGGTCAGGTTCTCACCCGAGAGCTTCTGGAACACCACGATGTCGTCGATGCGGTTGAGCAGCTCGGGGCGGAACAGGCGCTTGAGCTCGCCCATCGCGCGGCCGCGGATCTCACTCGAGGTGAGGCCCTGCTCGCCGGTGGTGCCAAAGCCAACGCTCGCATCCTGCGCGATCTCGCGGGCGCCCACGTTGGACGTCATGATGATCACGGTATTGCGGAAGTCGACCGTCTTGCCCTGGCTATCAGTCAGGCGACCCTCCTCCAGCACCTGCAACAAAATGTTGAAGATGTCGGGGTGCGCCTTCTCGATCTCGTCGAACAGCACGACCGAGTACGGGTGACGACGAACGGCCTTGGTAAGCTGACCGCCCTCGTCGTGGCCCACGTAACCCGGAGGGCTACCGATAAGCTTGGAGACCTCGAACTCGCTACCGAACTCCGACATATCGAAGCTGATGAGCGCGTCCTTGCTGCCAAAGAGGTACTCGGCGAGCGTCTTGGCGAGCTCGGTCTTGCCCGTGCCGGTGGGACCCAGGAAGATAAAGCTGCCGCCGGGGCGACGCGGGTCCTTGAGCGGCGAGCGGCTGCGGCGCACGGCCTTGGCAACTGCCTCGACAGCCTCATCCTGACCGATGATGCGCGTCTTGAGCACGCTTTCGGCCTGCAGCAGACGACGGCTCTCGCTCTCGGTAAGCGAAGACACCGGCACGCCCGAGGTCACGGATACGATGTCGGCAATCTGCGAGACGTCGATGGTGAGCGGGCTGGCGTCGAGCTCGGCGGTCCAAGCGGCCTTAGCCTCGGCGAGTTCAATCTCGGCTGCCTTCTGCTGCTCGGTGATCTCGGCGGCCTTGTTCATGTCGTCGCTCTCGGTGGCCTCCTGCGCGGCGGCCTTGAGCTCCTCCACGCGACGCTCGGCCTCGCGCACGGGCTCGGGTGCGCGATTCGCGGCGATGCGGGCGCGGGCACCGGCCTCGTCGATGAGGTCGATGGCCTTATCGGGCAGGAAGCGATCCTGGATGTAGCGGTTGGAGAGGTTCGCGGCGGCCTCGATGGCACCCTGCGTGTAGCGCACGTGGTGGTGCTCCTCGTAGCGCGGCTTGAGCGCGGTCAGGATCTTGACCGTGTCCTCGACGCTCGGCTCCTCGACATCGATGGTCTGGAAGCGACGCTCGAAGGCCGGGTCCTTGGTGAGGTACTTGCGGAATTCCTCGGCCGTGGTGGCGCCGATAATCTGGAAGGCACCGCGCGCAAGCACGGGCTTGAGCATGGAGCTCGCATCGATGGAGCCCTCGGCAGAACCGGCACCGATGATGGTGTGCATCTCGTCGATAAACAGGATGACGTCGTCGGCTTCGGTGGCCTCCTGGATCACGTTCTTGAGGCGCTCCTCAAACTCGCCGCGATACTTGGCGCCCGCCACGAGGCCCGGCAGGTCGAGCGTCCAGATATTCTGGTTCATGAGGTTCTCGGGCACGTTGCCGGCAGCAATCTGCTGCGCCAGGCCCTCGACGATGGCCGTCTTGCCCACGCCGGGGTCGCCCAGAATGAGCGGGTTGTTCTTGGTGCGGCGCGAAAGAATTTCCATCATACGCTGGACTTCCTTTTCGCGACCGATCACGGGGTCGAGCTCGCCGTCGCGCGCCTTTTGCGTAAGGTTGGTCGCAAACTGCTTAAGCGTGTCGGTGCCACTCCCCTTTTGTTGGGAGGCATCCGAGCCGCTAAAGAACGGCAGGCCCGCACCGGGGCGACCAGCGCCGGCGCCAGCGAGCGGACGCTTCTTGTCCTGGTCCTTGGCAGTGAGTTTCTCGATAGCCTTTTTGATGGAGGCGGACGACACGCCCAGGCGCATGAGGATATCCATGGCCATGCCGTTGCCCTCTTCGACGATACCGATGAGCAAGTGCTCGGTCGACACGTAGGTCTGGTTATTCTCGCGCGCCACGCGGAATGAACGCTCCATCACACTGATGACGAGCGGCGTAAAGGCGAGCTTGGCCGCCTCGGTCTCCTCACTGGACTCGGGAACCGTGGTCTGGACCTCTTTGAGGGTATCCATGATGTCGTCGTAGGAGATATCGAGCGAACGCAGTGCCTCGGCGGCAATGCCCTCGTCCTCCTTGGCAAGCGCGAGCAGCAGGTGCTCGGTGCCCACCTTATTTGAATGAAGATCGAGCGCCTCTTGCTTGGCCATGGACATGACCTTGCGCGCGCGATCGGTAAAACGGTCTAACATGCTAGTTCCTCTTAGACGAGCTAGTTTTTCAAACGCAAAGCGCCGCCCCGCGGCAGCGCTTTGGTCTCTTTACCCATATGGACTATATGTTAACCGTTGGGACCTTTCCCAACCGTAGCCGCGCGACAACGTCTACAAAAAAGGAATTGCTCGGGTCCGTTTGGCGGTTTGGTTTTAAGTTGCTATCTAGCAGGCAGGCTCGGCGTCCATGCCCTCGGCAAGGTCGTTGACGACATCGGCCGCCGGAGCGCCCGGCATGCGCACGAGCTCCATGTGCGGCTCGGCAAAGACCGTGCCCATGGGGAAGGCGCGGCGGAAGACAAAGCGAGCAACCGGACCAGCTACCAGCAGGTTCCAGGGCAGGGCCATGATAAAGTTGCGCGGAATGTTGACGAGCCACATCATCGGCAGCGCCTGCAAATTGGCAAGCGGGCCGCCGGGCATATGGAACAGGCCCTCGCACGCACCGTAGAACGACATGATGATGACCATGGGAACGACCATGCAGGAGCTAACGGCGAGCGTCATGGCGAGCGGCGAGCTCTTGCCCGGCGTGACCAAGTACTTAAAGGCGAAACCCTTGGCGAGCGGGCTGGCGACGAACCAGTCGCAGCACATGGCAAAAACGTAGGCAACGGGGAGGCCGAGCCACGCGGCGGCAACAACCTCGCCGTTGATGGCCCCATGCTGCAGGGCAACGTTGTAGATGCTCATCCAGAGCACCATGCAAAAGCACATGATAAAGGTGAACAGCAGGCTCTCTCGTTTGTTGATAGGCATGAAGGGCAGGTTCCTTTCTGTGTTGCGCCGCAGCACCGCCAACAAAAACGGGCGGGCGAGATGGAGTTACTGGGACTTCATCTCGCCCGCCCGTGTTACGCGCGTCTGCGACTACTTATGTGGTGGAACCAGCCTAGCACGAAAACCCTGCGCTTCGTAAGCGTTGAGTTTATGAAGATGCAGGGCACCAACAATCCCCCGACCCCATAAGTTGCGGTGGAATACGGACTGTTTTGACCCTTTAAGCAGCAATTCAGTCCCTATTTCACCGCAACTCATTTGGTGCAAAGTGACCTGTCCCCCTTGCACCAATTAGCTGGTGTGGCGCCAGCGAGGGTCGGTGAGCGTACGCGCCACACCCAGGCCAACGGGCAGAAATGCCACGATGAGCACTGCACGCACAAACCAGCCGAGCATATTGACCGTGTCGAAGGTGCACATGTAATACATCGAGCGATACAGGTACAAGCCCGGCACCATAATGACAATCGATGGCACCGTGAGGGCGATACGTGGGTAGGTGAGCTTGATTTCGGCTAAGCTCGCGAGCAGCCCCGATACCAGCGCACCGATAAACGCAGCCGCCTCGGGAGGCATGCCCGCACTCAGTCGCAGGAAGGGAAGCATCGTCGGCGCATCGACGAGCGTAAGGCGCAAGGTATTGGACACGGCGCCGATGAGCCCTGCCGCCGCTGCCATCTTTACCGGGCTGTTGAACATAACCGAGAAGCCAAATACGCCGATAAAGCTCATCAGTATGCGCAAGAGCGTAAGAGCCAACGGTGAAAGGCCGAGCGGGGCGAAGTCATCCGGCGCCAGTCCCACACACTCGGCAACCATCCAACCTACGAGGGTCGCCATCACAATAATCGACACAGCATACGAAAGACGCTCGATACCGCTTCGCATGTCGAGCTTGGCGATGTCGAGGCCTGCCGTAATGAGGGGAAAGCCGGGAATCACAAAGAGCATGGCGCCGATATAGCCTTCTTGGTGCGACATTGCCCCCGGTACGACCTGGCCAAGGCCGAGCAATGCCAGCAGATACGAAACGCAAGCGAGCGCAACGCCGGTCGTCAGCGCGCTAAACTGGCCAAGGCCCTGCTTGAGAATATGGGAGCGAGCAAAGTTGCCGACACCAGCGCCTACGAACGCGCATGCCATCTCAATGGGACCGCCACCAAGTAAAAAGACAAAGGCACCACAGGCGCAGGCCGCCGCAAGGCCCTGTTGCCAAGGCATGTAATCAGGTTTTGAACTCTCAACGGTCTTGAGCATCTCGTGATACTCGTGCACCGTGAAGCGACGACCATAGGTCTCGATTTCCTTGAGGAAACTCTCCATCATCCAAATGCGATGGGTATTGACGCCCGTTGTGGGCAAGCTGACAACCTCATTAAAGCAGTGACCATCTTCGATGCAAGTACACTCAAACGACAGGAGACTCAAGTCGACGTGGATGGTGACACCGAGTACGGCGGCGACTCGATTCATGGTATCGCGTACACGCCAGGCACCCGTTCCGCTCGCGAGCATAAGCATGCCGGTGCGGCAGATGATGGATGATTTATCGGTAAGTGGTGCATCGACGGCAAGCTCATCGCCCGCCGTCACGATCTGGTGCCAGTCAGTTTTCATATGAAGGGCACCGGCACGAACACCGTGGTGCAGGGGGACTCTCGAGAGCAACGAATCATGGCGCGAAGGCTGTGGAGGCTCCGCTGATTCGCCCTCAACCTCATCAGCCTCTTCATCGACCAGATCAAAGGAATCAAGCGGCGCTGGCTCGCGACGGTCAATCAGCTCCTCGTCCTCATCATCAAAGTAGTTGAACTGATCGAGCATGTCCTCTTCGATCGCGCGCTCGCTCGCGTCGTCCATACAGATGCTCCCTTCCTACCGACTAACCTCCATCCTAGGCAGCAGCGGCTAAAGGAAACATAAAAGAGACGGCTGTCATGCGAACCATGTGCGCAATAGCCGTTGGGTAATCGTTTAAGAACGTCCCCAATGACTACAAGGAGTGTCCCCAAGTGCCGACACAAAAGGAACTCCCCATCTGCCGCATCGCAGGTTGAGCCTACGCCAGCGAGCGCCGTCCAGAGCGAACAAGTTGGCATGAAAAAGGCAAGGCATAGACCTTCTGGTCATGCCTTGCTTTTTGACTGACAAATTGTCGCT
>URBA01000104.1 GCA_900545905.1 uncultured Collinsella sp. | reverse complement strand
GTCTAGCAGGAGCCGGCAGGGGCCGTTCTGTCGAACAAATACTTAAGATTTGGGACAAACACTACTGATTAATTTGCCTCATATTTGACGTATG
Source organism: uncultured Collinsella sp. (assembly GCA_900545905.1). Lineage (GTDB taxonomy): Bacteria > Actinomycetota > Coriobacteriia > Coriobacteriales > Coriobacteriaceae > Collinsella. Next base: position 5,657 of record URBA01000104.1, on the reverse strand, counting down.
GCTAGATCGAGGTGGAACCGAGCCAATTGAGTTTGCATTCGAGAATGCGCTGCTCACCGGGCGTACTGCTGCCATCGAGTAGTGCGAGGAGCATCTCGGCCGCCTCTCTGCCTTCCTGGTCGACGGGCTCGATGATCGTAGAAACGGTCGGCGTGGTGAGGTTGGTCCAGTCTTCGCAGTTGAGTCCCAAAAGACCGATTTGCTGCGGAAGTAGATGGGCCATGGGCTGAAGCGCCTTGTAGACGCGGGGGAGCGCCCATTGGTTTTGGACAAAGACGAGCGTACGCTTGGCGGGATTGAACTTAAATTTTAAGTATTCGGTGAGCTCGTTGATTGACGGCTTGTTGTGATCGATGGGAATCGCTTTGTAGAGCTGCCCATTCGCTGCCAGTGCCTCGGCATACCCCTGAAAACGCTCCATGCGGGTGCGCATCTCGGTCATGTTGGCGGCAATGGAAAAGAAATCTTCGTAGCCGGCGTCGAGGAGTGCCTGTGTGGCGTTGTACACGCCGTCGTAAAGGTTGGTTTTGATCCAGCTGGTACCTGGGCTATAGATGGCCGCATCGAAAAAGACGACCGGCTTGCCGGCGCGTCTAATGCGGTCGTGCACGGCTTTGAAATTTGCCGTGGGTTGGATGATAAAGCCATCGACGCCCAGCGAGAGCATCTTGTCGACGTACATGAGCTCGGTCTCGGGGTTAAAGTTGCTCGTGCAAACGACCGTCTGATAGCCCGCGGGGAGCATGACCTGCTCCATGCCATTGAGAACGAGCCCCGCCCATTTGTTGGTGTTATCCAAAATGATGATGGCGATGACGTGGGTTTGTTTGCCGGTGAGCGTTTGCGCCTGGGCATTGGGAACGTATCCGAGTTCCTTAATGACGCGCGCGATTTTGTTCTGCGTCTTTTCGCTAAGTTTTTCTCGTTTGTCGTTGAGGTAATACGAGACGCTTGCCGTCGAGGTTCCCGCCTCTCGAGCGACGTCTGCGATCGTAACGCGCTGTTTTGCCACAGCGACTCCTTCCGACAGATGAGCATTTTCCAACATGATGACTTTGAGTCTTGGTGGGGGATACGCTTCGGTGAGCGACCCTTTCCTTTCATATGAGTATGCAACAAATGAGGTATACGGGCGGGGTCGAAATTTGTAACCGGCATGCGCATCTGCCGTCTACCGAGAAAATCAAATACTTCTTGACTTTTGAAATCGAGGGTAAAATCGCAGGATTCATTTTTGGTTAAACGCATAACTAAATCGCATAACCAACGCTCTGACCTGCGCGTTTACCGAAATAAGCTGGCATTAAGAAAAACGAGCACCTATATTGGTCTTGTCGAAAAGACAGCAAGTCCAAACGGCAGGGGATGCTCCGGAGGCCTCCGCAAACGGTGTCTTGCGCACGCAACTCTATGAAAAGAGGGAAGCAATGAAGATCGTAGGCGTTGCCGCCTGTACCGTGGGTATCGCCCATACGTATATGGCCCAGAAGGCGATTCAGGATGAATGCGCCGCCCGTGGCATCGAGTGCAAGGTCGAGGCTCAGGGTGGCCTGGGTATCGAGAATGAGCTCACGCAGGAAGACGTGGATTCCGCCGATCTGGTGCTCGAGTCCGTCGACGTGGGCGTCGAGAACGAGGACCGTTTTGAGCAGAAGATGGCCGAGGGTAAGTTCCTGAAGGTCGGCACATCGGATGTAATCGCCGATCCGGTAAAGATCATCGACCAGGCCGTTGAGATCATCAAGGCGACGGGTGGTGCCGTTGACGCCCCCAAGGCCGAGGCCAAGGCAGAGAAGAAGGCCGTCTCCGCTGCCCCGCAGGCCCCGACACCGGCGTCCAAGCAGTCTATCTTTGCCGATCCTGGTAAGACGCTGCTCAATGCATTCAATACCGGCGTTTCCTATTTTATCCCCATCGTCGTTATTGGCGGCGTGTTTCTCGCCTTCTCGCTGGCATCCGGTACCGCCGGCGCCAACGGCATGGAGGTTACGAACCCGCTGATGGTGAGTCTTAACACCATCGGCATGGCCGGCATCTCCATGATGATCCCGGTGCTTGCGGCATACATCGCCTACTCGATGGCTGGCAAGCCCGCGCTCGCCCCCGGTTTTGTCCTGGGCTACCTGGTCAACAACGCCGTCGTTACCCCGAGCGGCAACAGCGTTTCGACCGGCTTCCTGGGCGCCATGATCATGGCGGTCATCTGCGGCTACTTTGTCCGCTGGATGAAGACCTGGAAGGTCAACAACACCATCCAGACCATCATGCCCATCCTGATCATCCCGATTCTGACCTCGCTCGTCCTGGGCATGGCCTACATCTACATCCTGGCCACGCCGCTTGGCTTTGTGATGGATTGGCTCACCAGCGTGCTCGGTAGCCTGCAGGGCGGCTCCGCGGTTGTCCTGGGTCTGGTTATTGGTGTTATGACCGCCTTCGATATGGGTGGCCCCATCAACAAGACCGCTTCGACCTTTACCATGGCCATCATGGCCTCCGGCATCTATGGCCCCAACGGCATGTTCCGCGTCGCCGTCGCCATTCCCCCGATCGCCTGTGGGCTCGCTGCGCTCATCGCCAAGAATAAGTTCGATGACGCCGATCGTCAGATGGGTATCTCCGCACTGTTCATGGGCTGCATCGGCATTACCGAGGGCGCTATCCCCTTCGCGGTCAAGGACCTTGGCCACACCCTGCCCGGCATCTGCATCGGCTCTGCCGTGGGTGCTGCCCTCGCCGCCTTCCAGGGCATCGACTGCTACGTCCCGCACGGTGGCTTTATCGTCGCCCTTGCCACCAACAACGTCGCGCTGTTCTGCCTGGACATCGTGATTGGCTCCGTGGTCGCTGCTGCAATCCTGATTGCCATGAAGCCCACGCTCGATAAGCAGGCCAAGTAAACCTTTAAGGACTCCGGTTGTGCGGAGGGATGGATTTGACTCCGCACAACCGCCCCTACACAACAAAATCCATCCGTACTGATAGGGCCCGCATCTGGGTCCCAGGGAACTTTTGTCAAAAATCCTCTGGAGAAGGAGAACAAAATGTCCAACCTCACCATCCGCCAGGCCGTTCAGGGCATGCTCAAGCTGCAGGATAGCGGCGATCACGCAACCATGGTCGGCATTGGCCCCATGAGCCCCAACCTGATTCAGGCCGTGTTCGAGCTTGCCAAGGACGAGGATTTCCCGCCCATGTTTATCGCCAGCCGCAACCAGGTCGATATGGACGAGATGGGCGCCGGCTACGTCAACGGTTGGGATCAGACGCGCTTTGCCGCCGACATCAAGAAGGTCGCCGACGAGGTGGGTTACACCGGTCCGTACTACCTGTGCCGCGATCACGGCGGTCCGTGGCAGCGCGACGAGGAGCGTAACGCCCACCTGCCCGAGGACGAGGCCATGGAGCTCGCCCGCAAGTCCTTCGTCGCCGACATGGAGGCGGGCTTTGACCTGCTGATGGTCGACCCCACCAAGGACCCCTATCAGATCGGCAAGGTTATTCCGCTCGACGTGGTGCTTCGCCGCACGATCGATCTTATCGACTACCTTGAGCAGTACCGTCGCGAGCATAACCTGCCCGAGGTCGCCTATGAGGTCGGTACCGAGGAGACCAATGGCGGCTTGACCTCTACCGATAAGTACGAGGAATTCATTTCTCAGCTGCAGCCCGAGCTCGAGAAGCGCGGCTGCCCCATGCCCACCTTTATCGTCGGTCAGACCGGCACGCTTACCCGTTGGACCGAGCAGGTCGGCCATTACAACTTTAAGAACGCCCGCGAGCTCGCCGACATGGCAAAGCGCTACGGCGTGGGCCTGAAGGAGCACAACGCCGACTATCTGGATGACGCAACGCTGCTCGAGCACATCCCGGCTCACGTGACGGCCTCAAATGTCGCCCCTCAGTACGGCACCGAGGAGACCCGCGCTTACCTCAAGCTCTGCGCTACCGAGCAGATTCTGGTCGACAACGGCCTGTGTGACGATCCCTCCGACCTGTATCACACGCTGCTGGTCAAGGCCATCAAGACCGAGCGCTGGCGCAAGTGGATGACCGGCGATGACGTTAACCTGCAGGTTGACGACATTCTGGCCGATGACGAGCTCAGCCTGAAGATCCTGGATGTTTCCGGCCACTACGCGTTCAACGATTCCGAGGTCAAGGAGCAGGTCGAGAAGCTCTATCGCAACCTCGCTGCCCAGGACATCGACGGCAAGCGCTTTGTGATCGAGCACATCAAGCGCCCGATCAAGCAGTACGTCGTCGGTCTTAACCTCAAGGGCGTCACGAGCCGCATCGAGGCCGCTCTTGCCGAGTAAGTAGCTTTTCCTACGCGACGCCGGGCCTGGGGCATGTCCCAGCTGCAGGCCCGGCACATGGGACAAAGGGGCAGTCCCTTTGTCCCATTCTTTTGAGTTTTAGCTTCCTTTGAAGGGGTTCACCATGAAGTTCTTTATCGATACCGCCAATCTGGACGAGATCGCCGAGGCCAAGAGCTGGGGCTGCCTGGCCGGTGTTACCACCAACCCGTCCCTGTACGCCAAGACCGGCGGCAAGCTTGCCGACTTTGAGCCGCATATGCTCAAGATCGCCGAGCTCTGCGAGGGCCTGCCCGTTTCCGCCGAGTCTACCGCCACCACGGCTGAGGGCATGATCGAGGGGGGCAAGCGCCTTGCCGCCCTCGCCCCCAACATCGTGGTCAAGCTTCCCGTGTGCGAGGCCGGCCTTGCCGCCTGCCGTGCGCTGGCCGATGCTGGCGTGCGCGTCAACATGACGCTCGTCTTCTCGCCGACGCAGGCCCTTATGGCCGCCAACGCCGGTGCCCGCTACATCAGCCCGTTTGTCGGCCGCTTCGATGACATCGCCGAGGACGGTATCTCGCAGCTCGACAACGTTGTGACCTGCATCAAGAACTATGACTGGACCGGCAAAAACGTCGATGACACCGTCGAGATTATTACCGCATCCGTCCGCACGCCTAACCACGTGACCCAGGCGGCGCTGCTCGGCGCTGATATTGCGACCGTCCCCATGGCTGCTCTTAAGAAATGCCTGCATCACCCGCTGACCGACCAGGGCCTTGCCTCTTTTGAGGCTGACTGGCAGAAGGTCGTCGCTCAGGCTTAACGAGCGGATTGCCCCGGCATCGCGTCATCCGGTGCCGGGGTTGTTCTCAAGAGAGGAATTCGTATGACCAACCAGGAGCTGGCGAAGGTCGCCAATGAGGTCAGGAAGGATGTCGTGACTGCGGTTCACGCGGCCAAGTCGGGACATCCGGGTGGATCGCTCGGTGCTGCCGACATCATGACGTATCTGTACTTTGAGGAAATGAATATCGATCCTGCCGACCCTCGCAAGGCCGATCGCGATCGCTTTGTGCTCTCCAAGGGTCACGCGGCACCGGGCCTGTATTCGGTGTTGGCAAATCGCGGCTATTTTCCCGTCGAAGAGCTCGAGACGCTCCGCCATATTGGCAGCCGACTGCAGGGCCATCCCAACATGAACGACACCCCGGGCATCGATATGTCCACCGGATCGCTCGGTCAGGGCATCTCTGCTGCAGTTGGAATGGCGCTTGCCGCTAAGCACTGGGGCGACGGCTACCGTGTCTACACGTTGCTGGGCGACGGTGAGTGCGAGGAGGGCCAGGTGTGGGA
>URBA01000103.1 GCA_900545905.1 uncultured Collinsella sp. | reverse complement strand
TGTGTGGGGATTGGTTGGGACGGTACCGTTCTTGGGTGGGGTACACTAGGTAGCGTTGGCTATTCGTTTCCTCTTGTGAGGTGTTGGTTATGGGTAAGAAGTCTCGGGCTCGGGCTGCGGCGGCGGGGACTCGCAAGGATCCTGGTCGTCGGGTTGCCGAGGGCAAAAAGGCCGATCGTGCCGAGAAGGACAAGAAGGTCGGCGCGCATGCTCATCCTGAGTGGGCGCCCCATTTGAATTCGGCGAGTGAGGACCTGACCGCCAAGCTGTTTACGATGGTTGAGGTTATCTTGGGCGTGGTGCCCGTGGTGGTCATTGGCCTGTTCTTGGCTTCGAAAGATGCCACGAGTGTGGATAAGCTCACCGATGTCTTTTCTCAGGACCCCTCGATGGTGGTTACGTTTATCTCTGCGTGCCTGCAGCCGTTTGTGGCGTACATGCTGTACATGATTTATCGCAAGTACTGCGAGGGCGATGCGGGCTTTGCCGCCGGCAACCTGATCGGCCTCTTGTGCTCCGAGATTTTGTTGCTCAATATTCCCGGCGTCATCGGCATGGGCATCTTGTTGTGGCGTGTCTGGCGCAACGTTGCCCCGCACTTCGAGAGCTGGCTGTTTGAGCGCCGCGCAATGGGCGTGCTGGTCGACATCGCGGGCTCGCTCGTGATTCTAGCCTTGGCGTTTATGTGCGCCACCGCCGCCCGAGGTTTCGCGGGCATGTAGTCTGTCCTCACCGACCACGGAGCGCAGGGCGGGGAAACCTTTCCCTCTCGCTCACGGCTCCGCAGGGTCGCGCGAGGCAAAGGCATACGCCGCGGGTCTGACGGCGCGGGCTTGCCAGCGAGTTTTGGCTCATAGATTGGTTTGTGTGCCGCCCCTTATGGGGCGGCACGTTTTGTTTGGGGTCCCTGTCTTCACAATTTTCGTCAAGCTTTTGGTTAGATTTTGGTTAGTTGGCGGGCTAGCGGAAGGGCAAAAGATCATTCGATAAAAAAGCTCAAAGAAAGTGCTGGTGGGGGAGTTGTTGAGATTTTCGACAGCTTTTGTCAGCAAGAAACTTTGCAGCTATTGCTGCGGATTGCGTTGTCGCGGTCATAGTGGTGCGGGATGCTGGTCGTAAGCGTCGAATGCTCCGATTTTGGAGGCCAGCATGGACCTGTTTCTTGAGACCCCGCAGCAACAAGCTGAGCGCATGTTGCGCCAGCAGCAACGGCTTATGGAGATGCAAATGCAAGGGGTAGCCGCCCAGCCCCCTGCGCAAAATGCCACGCCCGCGGTTTCGCCTGCGGGCGGATCGGCGCCAGAGAACTATTCCGTACAACAAGATTCATATGCGCAGGAGCTTGCGTTCGACAAGCGCCGCACACGTCACCGCCGCGTGGGCCAGCGCCTGCGCACATTAGCGATGATCGTGCTCATTCCGTTAGGACTTGCGGCGATTTTCTTGGTCTCGTATGCGTTCACCTGCATCCTCAACGGTGCCTCGCCCAGCGAAGTGCTCCAACATCTGTCGGCCCTCGGCCAGCGCCTAGGCGATGTCGTAACAACCGTCCGCGCCGGCTGGGAGAGCTAGCGTTTGTCACATTAGGACTTCTAGGGTGTACGAATTATCGCCACGAGCAGAATTCTTGCATCCTGTGGGTCCTGTCGTGCGACTGAATAGTATTATTGAAGATAAATAATAATAGGATTTGCTATGTATAAGCAGGATTTAGAGCAGACTCTTTTGGGCATTGACGAAGAGGCGGAGCTGGAAATAGGTCCAAGAGACGACAGGCCGAGCGTTGTATTGGTGGGAGGAAGCGCCTTCATGCTAAACGATGTGACGAATCGGTCGGTTACACATGACATTGATGTGTTTGAGGCAGACAGGTGCCTCCGCGAGATCATAGCTCGATACCCCGAGGTGAATGGTATGGCGGTGGCATATTGCAACCAGATGCCATTCAATTACGAAGATCGATTGATCCCCTTGGAGATTGGGGCGCGTTTTATTAGGTACTTTACGCCATCTTTGGAGGACATGGCGGTGATGAAGCTTTATGCCTATCGTCCGAACGACATCGTCGACCTCCATAGTCGAGCGTTTATCGACCGACTTGATTGGGATCTGCTCGAACGGCTTATATTCGACGAGGGCGAGGCGCTGGCGTCTTCGCCTTCGGAGCGGGGTTATCAAGAGATGGTCTGCGCATACAGGCAATACAAAAAGGAGGTGCTCGGTTGAATCTGACTTTTGAGGGATTCTTAAAAGGCTATTGCCGAGAGCTATCCGGACAGCAGTCGCTCGGTTTTAGAAAGCTGGTTAAGCAGGCGACGACGGTTGCGCCGCGCGTGGCGGAACCTCTGTTTTTGCTCGCTTTGGCGCAAGGAAAAGCCGAATACGTTCTGGGTTTATCCGAGGGCTCGTGGATGGAAGAAGATTACCGAGGCGTTTTGTCCTTGTACGATCAAGCGGGTGGCATGGCGTCTCTATGCGCCAAAAGCGAGCTCCCTAACCGTTATGCCAACGTTTGGCGTGCGTATAGGGCGGTGAAGGAAAAGCCAGTGGCGGACAGAAGGATCAACGCCCTGATGCGAAAGAGAACATTGGGAGCGCTAGGAGAATCGGGCGTAACGCGCTACGGTCTCTGCCGCGATTTGAATCTGAATAAGGGAAACGTGTACGCATACTTAGCCGGCGATGACTCAAAGGTGAGCAGGGAGACGGCGCGCCGCATTATGGAATATGCGGAGGAGAGGGGCACCCAAGAAGGGGCCGGGCGCCCGGTGGGTGTGGCGGGGTAAGATTGATCGCGGTTTTGATTGATAATCGATTGGGTTTGTTGGGCGGAGTCTATGTCTGCTATTGATATTGCGCTTGTTGTGATTGCCTTGGTGGCGGTGGGAGTTGTTGTGGTTTGCGCCCTGCAGCTTAAAGGCCTTCGTGCCGAGTTGCGAGAGCGTGGCGGCAACGATGCGGAGACGCTTGCGGCGCTCGAGCAGGCCAACAGCGCGCTCGATGCCCTCAACGTCGCGCTGGCAGAAACCCGCCGCACGGCAAACGCCATCGCGCAGCAGCAGACAACCGACGCCGCCGTAGAGCAGCAGCGCTACCTGACCATCGCGCGTGAGTTCTCGCAGGCTGGCGACCGTATGGACGACCTACGCCGTGAGACGGCCCAACAGCTTGGCGCCAACCGCGAGGGCATCGAGCGCCGCCTGGACAAGGTGCGCGAGACGGTCAATGCCCAACTGGGTGCCATTCGCAAGGATAACAACGTGCAGCTCGATCAGATGCGCGCGACGGTGGACGAGAAACTCTCCCGTACGCTCAACGACCGTCTGTCTGCATCGTTTAAGCAGGTGAGCGACCAGCTCGAGGCCGTGTACAAGGGGCTGGGCGACATGCAGTCTATCGCCACCGGCGTGGGCGACCTTAAGCGCGTGCTGGGCAACGTCAAGGCGCGTGGCATTTTGGGCGAGGTACAGCTGGGCGCAATCCTGGCGGACATCCTTACGCCCGACCAGTATCTGGAAAACGTTGCCACCAAGCCCGGCGCCTCGGAGCGCGTTGAGTTTGCCGTCAAGCTGCCGGTGGACGAGGGTGATCCCGTGCTGCTGCCGATTGACTCCAAGTTTCCCGGCGATGCGTACGAGCATCTGCTCGACGCCCAGGAGTCGGGCGACGCGGAGGCCGTCGCTGCTGCGCGCAAGACGCTCGACGCGATGGTGAAGCGCGAGGCCAAGGACATTTGCGAGAAGTACCTGAGCGTGCCCGCGACGACCAACTTTGGCATTCTGTTCGTGCCGTTTGAGGGTCTGTACGCCGAGGTCGTCAGCCGCCCCGGGCTTATCGAGACCCTGGGCCGCGACTATCACGTCAACGTTGCCGGCCCCAGCACCATGGCGGCCATCCTCAACAGCCTGCAGATGAGCTATCAGACGTTTAGGCTGCAAAAACGCACCGATGACGTGCTGCGCGTGCTTTCCGCCGTCAAGGCTGAGCTGCCGCGCTATCAGGCGGCGCTACGCCGCGCCCAACAGCAGATCGAGACTGCGGGCAAGACGGTCGAGGGCATTATCACCACGCGCACCAACGTTATGGAGCGCAAGCTCAAGGACATCGACGCGCTGGAAGACGCGCGGGAGGCCGACGAGATTTTGGGCTTGGAGTCCGCGGGCTTACTCGCGGGCCAGGAAGACGAGGACTAGTCGCAACGGACGGCGGGGCGCCGGCGTAAAAGCGGGGCGCGGGCGCTTTTCGCGTCGTGCGTGCCTGAAGCGCACTTCGGTGTGCAACAATGGCGTTTCGTCCTATCAGATGCGAAAGGAAGCCCATGTCTCAGAGAAGCACCAGTCCGCTCAAACGCTCCACCGTGCGCCGCACGCTGCAGCGTTTTTGGGACGTCACGCGCACACAGCCGTTGATCGTCTTTCTCTCGGTGTTCTCGTCGGCGGGCTATATCTTTTTGCTTACGTTTGCCAACACCTACGTGATGGCCCTTATCGTCGACCGCGTCCAGGCCGGCCCCGTGGCGGGCGACCAGGTGCTTGAGGTCTTTGGCCCCTACATTCTGGCGCTCGTGCTCGTTAATCTGGTAGGCCAGATCCTCTCCAAGCTGCAGGACTATACCGTTTACAAGCTCGAGATTGCGGGCAACTATCACCTGGCGCGCCTGTGCTTTGACACGCTCTCCAATCAATCCATGACATTCCACACCAGTCGCTTTGGCGGATCGCTTGTGAGCCAGACGAGTCGTTTTATGAGCGGCTACACGGGTCTGGTGGACGTGACGGTGTATTCGCTTATTCCCACTATCACCTCGGTTGTCTGCACGGTGGCGGCGCTCGCTCCGGTGGTGCCCGCATTTACCGTGATCCTGGTGGGCATCATGGTCGTCTACATCGCATTCGTTTGGCTTATGTACAAGCGCATCATGCCGCTTTCGGCCGCGACGTCCGCCGCTCAGAACAAGCTGTCGGGCGTGCTGTCCGACGCGGTCACAAACATCCTGGCCGTCAAAACCTGCGGGCGCGAGGACTTTGAGCGCGACCTATTCGATACCGCCGACCGCGCCGCGCGCGATGCCGAAACGGTTTCGATGCACGCCATGATGCAGCGCAACTTTACGACCTCGGGCCTTATCGTCATTACCATGGCCGTGGTGAGTGTGTTCGTCGCGGGCGGCAACGCGTGGTTTGGCATCTCGGCCGGCACGCTCGTCATGATCTTTACCTATACGTATAACCTCACTATGCGTCTGAACTACGTGAGCTCCATGATGCAGCGCATCAACCGTGCGCTGGGCGATGCGGCCGAGATGGCGCGCGTGCTGGACGAGCCGTGTCTGGTGGCAGACGACGAGAATGCCCCCGAGCTCAAAGTGACCGAGGGCGCGATTGATTTTGAGCACTTGAGCTTTGCATACCGTGACGCCGCGGCAGGCGAGAGCGTGTTCAACGACCTGACGCTCCATGTGGCGGCGGGCCAGCGCGTGGGCCTGGTGGGCAAATCGGGCTCGGGCAAGACGACGCTCACCAAGCTGTTGTTGCGCCTGGACGACGTGCAGGGCGGCCGCGTGCTCGTGGACGGCCAGGACGTCTCGCGCTGCACGCAGCAGAGCCTGCGCCGTCAGGTTGCCTACGTGCCGCAAGAGGCGCTGCTGTTCCACCGCTCCATTCGCGAGAATATCGCCTACGGCCGCCCCGACGCTACCGACGAGCGGATCCGCGAGGCTGCGCGCCTGGCCAACGCCCTGGAATTTATCGATCGCCTGCCTGTCTCTTATACACATCTGACGCTGCCGACGAAGC
>URBA01000102.1 GCA_900545905.1 uncultured Collinsella sp. | reverse complement strand
GACAGGTCTACAACAGCGTTGTCGTGACTGAACTGTAGGGTTACGCGGTTTTACCAAACCGCGTAACGGCGCGACGCTGCAAACGCCCCTAAGCGGCAATCTGACGTTCAATCGTCGGGCATGACCAGAAGGTCAATGCCCTCCTCTTTCACGTCACCTTGCTCGCTTAGGGGCGTTTTCGCTGTCGTTGCCAAGACACCGGCGTTGCCTTGGTCGCAAATAGTCATTGGGGACGCTCTTTAATGACTAGTCGTTTAAGAACGCCCCTTAAGAATGACCCCAATGACTACACTCAAAAACGGCGCCCGTCGGTGATGTTGCCGGCGGGCGCCGTTGTCGTGTAGACGCTATTTGTTGAGTGCGTGCGTTCGAGCTCGCATGCTATAGCGAGTCGATAAAGCGCTGTTGGGCGGCGCGTCCTGCCTCGTCCCACTTAAAGACGCCGGCGTTGTCGAGCACGTGGCCAAACACCACGCCGACCTCTTCGTGCAGGATGTCGATGGCGTTGTCGGCCGTAAGCTCGTCGGCGCGGCGGGCAAAGACGTCCTCAGCCCATGCGGCGTGGCTGCGGCAAAGGTCGTCGCCTTCGAGCGCGGCGGCAAGGTCGTAACTGGCATCGGACTTGGCTGCCAGCAGATGCTCGCGAACGGCACCGAGCTCGGGAACCAGGCGCGGCGGCAGAATCGCCAGGCCCATGACCTCGATGAGGCCGATGTTCTCTTTCTTAATATGGTGATACTCGGCATGCGGGTGGAACACGCCCAGCGGGTGCTCGTCGGTCGTGATGTTGCAGCGAAGTGCCAGATAGGCCTCGTAGATCTCGCCGCCGGCGTTGCCGCGCGAGTCGACGCGGCGGATGACGGGCGTCACGGTGTTGTGGGCCACGCCGTCGGCCGTGTGTGCGATGACGCCAACCGACTCATCGGTCCACTCGCGCCAGGCAAGGATAATCTTCTCGGCGGCGTCGAGCAGCTGGGCGCGATCGTGCGAGCGCAGGCGCAACACCGAAAGCGGCCACTGCAGCACGGTGCCGGTGACCTGGTCGAACCCGGGCACGCTAAACTGCGAGACCTCGGCGGCATGCATCATGGGGAACTCGTGCGCGCCGCCCTGGAAGTGGTCGTGCGACAGAATCGAGCCGCCCACGATGGGCAGGTCGGCGTTGGAGCCAATAAAGTAGTGCGGGAACAGGTCGACAAAGTCGAGCAGGCAGGTCAGACCCTTGCGGTCCACGTGCATCGGGCGATGCTCGGAGCTCATGGCAATGCAGTGCTCGTTAAAGTACGCGTACGGGCTGTACTGGAAGCCCCAGCGCTCGCCATCAAGCTTAATCGGGATAACGCGCAGGTTCTGACGGGCGGGATGGGCGCCACCGTCGGCTGCTGCCGAACGCCCGGGGTAGCCCTCGTTTTCGATGCAGAGCTGGCAGGCGGGATACTTTTCGCCCGTGTTCTTGGCGGCACCGGCGGCAGCGATATCGCGCGGGTCCTTCTCGGGCTTGGAGAGGTTGATGGTGATCTCCAGGTCGCCCCAGTTGGTAGGGGTGCTCCACTTAATATTGCGTGCGATGGCGGCGCGGCGCACATAACCGGCGTCGCAGCACAGGCCGTAGAACCAGTCGGTCGCGGCCTTGGGCTCGTTGACGCCCAGACGGCCGTTGAACTCCTCGTTTACAACCGAAGGCCTGGGCATCAGCACGCCCATAACGCGCATGGCGATACGATCACGGCCCGAGGTCGTATCCTCGGCGGCGCCATTGGCAACGGCGGCCTCCGAAAGCACAGCAAGCGTGCCCTCAAGGTCAAAGTCGGGGAGGGTGTCGGGGTGTACGAGCGAGAGCTTCTCGATCTGGAGCGCCCAGGTCATTTCGAGCGCGGGGCTCGTGGCGCCGATGCACTCCAGAATGGTGTTATATGCCCAGATGCGATCGTCCTGCCCGATCATCGATCGGTGAATGGCGTACTCAATCAGGTTTTGCGCGGCGTCGCGCACGTCGGTCATTACAGCCATGCTGCGTAAGCCCCCTTATCAGAGATGGCGTAGTGGCGTGCAGAGCCCTCGCCCAGCCAGCCGTTCATCTTGGCGATGAAGGTGTCGACCAGGTCGAGCGGCACGAACGCCTGGACGGTGCCGCCAAAGCCGCCGCCGTGGATGCGGACGGCGCCACGACCGTCGAGCACGTGCTCGGCCAGCGCCAGCGCATACATGGAGGGCTGCTCAGAACCCAGTTTGGCAACGACATTCTGCAGGTACATGGCGGAGCTGGCACCGGACTCGCGCGTCAGAACCAGGAACTGGTCGATGTCGCCGGCGTTGAGCGCGGCCCAGCGCTTGTCAACGAGGCCATTCTCGTACCAGTAGTGAACGGCGCGTAGGCAGGCACGGTCACCCAGCTTGGCGCGCAGCTCGGGGAGCTTGGCGTCAAAGTCGGCCACGTCCACCTCGCACAGGCGCGCCTTGCCAAACTCGGCGGCGACATCCTGCATCTCGCGCGGGACGGCGGCGTAGTCGTCGGTAGCGGCAACGTGGTCGGCGCCCACCTTGACGAGCACGAGCGCATAGCCGTGATCCTCAAAATTAAGCTCGAGCTTTTGGGTCTTAGGCTGGGCCTGGTCCTCAAAGTCCATGTAGGCGAGGCCGCCCAGGCACACAGCGGCCTGGTCCATCAGACCGCAGGGCTTGCCGTAATAGTTGTTCTCGGTGCGCTGGCTCATCTGGGCGAGCGCGACGGGCTCGATGGCGGGTGCTCCCCAGAGCGTCTCCATGGCGCGACCGTATGCCGCCTCGACAGCAGCGGAGCTGGAAAGGCCGCCGCCCGAGGGGACAGAGCAGGTGAAGGCGAAGTCGAAGCCCTGGGGCTCAACGCCCAGAGCAGCGATTTCGTGGGCCATGCCGCGGACGAGGCTCGCGGACGTGCCCTTCTCGGACTCCTGAACGTCTAGCGTGTCGAGCGCGATTTCAAACGTGGGATAGCCCTCGTCGGCTACGCGAACCTTGTTGGAATCGGTTGCCACGGCGATGCCGTCAACGGCGACATCGAGCGAGCCGGCGATAACGTGGCCACCCTCGTGGTCAGTGTGGTTGCCGCTGATCTCGGAGCGGCCGGGCGCGTGCACGTAGAGCACCTGGCGGTCGCCGATGGGGCCAAACTCCTCCTCAAACAGCTTGGTAAGTGTGGCGAATGTCTTTTCGTCGGGCGTGGTCATGGGAGTCCTTTCCTTGGCGCGCACGGGTGAGTTTTGCGTCGTTATGAGTACGTTAACAACTTGTAGCGGTATGAACCAAGTGTTCACGATACCGCACGTTACGGGCTATGTTAACGTACTCATAACACATCGCTTGTCACTTTTTGAGAATCTGGTAATCGGTAGAAATACAGCCGTGAACGGTACTGCCGTATGGACTTATAAAGCAGAAGAGATGCAGATAGAAAAAGTAGAGTACGTTAACATGCGTCCGACGATAGCGGGCCTCGGCGCGGGATGTATTACTGCCCGGGCCGGCATTCACGCTATTCAGATCTCGCAAGGGTGAAGGTGATCCTGTGGCAAGGCGCCCGTCCAACGATACAGGTACGCGTCCGGTCTCCATGGCTGACGTCGCCCGCGCTGCCGGCGTTTCGCAGCAGACGGTTTCGCGCGTCGCCAACGGCTTGCCCAACGTTAACGAGCAGACGCGCCAGCGCGTGCAGGCTGCTATGCAAGAGCTCGGCTTTCGTCCGAGTTATGCCGGTCGCTCGCTGCGCGACGGCCGTTACCATTCGGTCGGCCTATGCATCAACGATGTCACCAAGTTTGGCAACCTCTCAATGATCGACGGCATCGCCAGCGCTGCTCGCGAGCATAATTGCGCCATCACGCTGGTCGAGATGTCCAAGACTGAGGAATTCTCGCTTGCCGAGGCCACGCGTCGTATGGCCGCATTGCCGGTGGATGGCATCATCATCGGCATGAGCCGCATGGCGCCCGATTTTGAGACGTTTGATCCACTGCCGGGCATTGGAACGGTCATCGTTACCATGTACGCGCATCCGCGCGTGACTACGGTCGATTCCGACCATTACGGCTGCTCGCTCTTGCTTATGAATCACCTGTTTAAGCTGGGGCACGGGCAGATTCGCTATATTGGCGGCCCGTCGTTCTCGGTCGACGAGCAATTTCGTCGAGCCGGTTGGCAGGATGCGCTCGAGCGTAAACACATCGAGCCGGCAGAGCCGCTCGAGGGCGACTGGTCTGCCAACAGCGGCTACGAGGCCGGCAGGTACCTGGCCGAGCACGATCGCACCATGACGGCGATTTACGCGGCAAACGACCAGATGGCAAATGGCGCGATTGCAGCGCTGCGCGATAGCGGCCTGCGCGTGCCCGAGGACGTGAGCGTGGTGGGTGTCGACGATTCGCTCGATGATTTTGTCGCGCATAACGAGCTCACGACCGTTCGATTCGATTTGCATCAGCGCGGACGCGAGGTATTCGAGCATGCGGTTCCCGAGGCGGGTACGGCGGGCAAAACCGTTGCCATTCGTATTCCCGGCCAGCTCATTATTCGACATAGCACGGCGATACCACGCTCATAGTTTGCGCAGGTAAACGGCGATTTATCGTATTTCAATAACAATCGGTAAGGATGCCGGCAGATAACAGTTGGAATGCTGCCGAGTGCTATGATAGACGGGTTATTTTGTCTATCTAGGAGGCTTTGCCTGATGGAGATCACCAAGGATATCCGCTACGTTGGCGTCGACGATCACGACATTGACCTGTTCGAGGGCCAGTACGATGTGTCCGAGAACGGTATGGCATACAACAGCTACGTTATCTTGGGCGAGAAGATCGCTGTCGCCGATTCGGTCGACGGTGGTTTTGTCGACGAGTGGCTCGGCAACCTCGAGGCCGCGCTCGATGGACGTACGCCCGACTACCTGGTTATCCATCACATGGAGCCCGATCACTCCGCTGGCATCGCTGCCTTTATGGAGCGCTATCCCCAGGCCCAGATCGTGGCCAGCATGGGCGCCTTCCGCATGATGGTCAACTACTTTGGCACCGATTACCCCGAGCGCAAGATGGTCGTCAAAGAGGGCGACGTGCTCGATCTGGGCGGTCACAGCCTAACGTTTGTCGGCGCTCCCAACGTTCACTGGCCCGAGGTGATTTTCTCCTACGAGTCTACCGACAAGGTGCTCTTTAGTGCCGACGGCTTTGGCAAGTTCGGCGCCAACGACATCGAGGACCCGGAAGGCTGGGCTTGCGAAGCGCGCCGCTACTACTTTGGCATCGTCGGTAAGTTCGGCAAATTCGTGCAGACCGTGCTCAAGAAGGCCGCCGATCTGGATATCCAGATCATCTGTCCGCTCCATGGTCCTGTTCTTACCGAGAATCTGGGCTATTACCTCGACACCTACAACACCTGGTCGAGCTATCAGCCCGAGGACGAGGGCGTCACGATTGCCTATGCGAGCGTGTACGGCCATCTGAAGGCCGCCGTTGAGGAGCTTGCATCTGCGCTCGAGGCCCGCGGCCAGAAGGTTTCCGCCTTTGACTTGGCTCGCGACGACATGGCCGAGGCCGTTGAGGATGCGTTCCGCTATGACCGTCTGGTGCTCGCCTCCATCACCTATCAGGGCGAGATCTTCCCGTTCATGAGCACCTTTATCCACACGCTTGCCGAGCACGCCTATCAGAACCGTACGGTGGCGCTCGTTGAGGCCGGCTCCTGGGCGCCCACCGCTGCCAAGGTTATGACCAAGGAGCTCGAGGGCATGAAGGACATCACCCTGGCGCAGAACAAGGTCTGTCTCTTATACACATCTCCGAGCCCACGAGACTACGCTGCATCTCGT
>URBA01000101.1 GCA_900545905.1 uncultured Collinsella sp. | reverse complement strand
ACGAGATGCAGCGTAGTCTCGTGGGCTCGGAGATGTGTATAAGAGACAGGCAAATAGCTGTGGTCAAAAAACATCAAATATGAGTACTGTTACCTTTTTAGTAGCAGCGATTTGGGGCATTTTTGATGCTTGTAGGCATGACGACCAGCTGCACGAGCTGACGTAACTCCCCAAATGTTTAATAAAATGGGCTCCTAACGAGAAGTACTCTCATTAGGAGCCCATTATTATGTGCAAACATATGTGACCAACGCAGCAACAGTACTCATATTTGGCATTTTTTGTCCACTGCCCCTTGCGCGAAGGTCCTCAGCGGAAAGTTTGACCCGTTTCGATGCACAAAAAAGGGATGAATCTTCCCTGGCAACCGCCCAGAAAGATCCACCCCAAAGCAAGCGCTCACTAGAACGTTCCGCCGCCGCCTCCGCCGGCGCCGCCACCACCGCCGCCAGAGAAGCCGCCGCCTCCGCCGCCGCCCGAGCTGTCGGAGCTCGACGCCAGCTCACGGATGCTCTCGTGATACACGTCATCGAACGAATCGAGCGGAGACTCGATACCGTAATGATGGTAGTACCACCAGTAGCAGGGATAATTGTCATAGAAGCCGTCGGCCTCGCGCACCTCGGGCGGCACGGCCTCGGCCAGCTGTCGCAGCACTTCTTTCGAAACGCCCAGGGCAACGCCCATCACCAGCAGCTTGTTCCACAGCACCAGATCGCCCGGGATGGCTTCCTTTAGGCGTGTGAAATCCTCGAGCCAATGCTTGAGCGCCTTGCAGCGAGCCGCCACCTCGGCGCCCTCCGGCGTGTAACGGCGGAAGGTGCAGCTCAGGACAAAGCCCACGATCGTAACGGGGATCGAGATCATAGCGGCACCGACGTTGGCGTCCGCAAAGTCGGTATAGAACAGAGAGCCCAGAATGCCAAAGACAATGATGATGCCGAGAACCAGGCCGGCCACCATCGCGATAGTGCCATCCGATGCAATAAGCTCGCGCGCCTCCAGCTTGCCCTTAACTGTGCTCTGATAGTCCTCGAGCTTGTCGCCAACAGATGTGGTGCGCTCGCTAGCGTACTCCTCCAGCTCGCTAAACGTGCGCGAACGGACTCCGTCCTTATCGGGCTTAACGCCGGCGAAGAAGACCTTGAGCACATCGCGATCGATGCCGTCCTTCTTGGCAGCCTTCCAGGCCTCGTCGGTCACTGTGATGCGATACGTCTGCTCCTCTTTTTCGCGACGGAGCAGACCCTTCTTCTTGGTCTCGGTCGCTTCTTCCAGCTTGATCACGCGGTCGTCGGTGAGCTTCATAAGCGTGGCGATATATGCCTGATCGGGCACGTCGTTCCAGCTCATAAGAGCTGCAAGCACCGCGGGATGGTCGGCCGAGGGCACATCGCGGAAGTACTCGTCCTGGAAGAGCGGCTTGGGCTTGGGTCTGCGCAGCTTAAGCATCACGATCACACCGGTATAGGCAACCGCCACGACAACACACACCACGGCAATCGCGCCGGCAACCGCACGCGCGTGCTCACGGCGAGCGTTGGCCTCGTCGGCCCATTCCTTCTCTTCGCTCAGAATCGTCGACATGCGCTTTTCGCCCGAGACGGCAAGCTGCGGCACCCAGTCGCTGGGGAAGGCGATGCGTGCCTCGGCGAATTCGCCCTGATGCACACAGGGAATGGTATAGGTGACCATGGGCTCGTCCTCATCGAGCGACACGTCGCCCGTCAGCGGACCGTGGCCCCATGCGCGGAAGTTATCGCCTTTGACGGCCGCCGTCCCGGCAGCGGCATTTGCGAAGCGCACTTCCATCTCGACATCGTCGGAATCCGCAGACCAGCCGTCGCCCACGAACTTCCAGTAGAGCTCGGCGGTATCGGCCCAGTTCATAACCGCACCGGTCATGGAATAACTCACGTAGTAGATTGCGCTGTCGCCGCTCTCGTGGGGGCTGAACACCTTAATCTTTACGCCGTCGTCGGACTGCTCCACCGTGTAAACGCCGTCGTCGCCTTTGTTTGCGCTGTCGACCTTGTTAAACGCAGTGTCGTCTTCCTCGACGCTCAGCACATTGACGACCACCGAGCCGCCTTGCTGGTTAGAGCCTGTATTGATATCCCAATACACGCCGTTAATGTCGTCGTCGAAATCGAACTGGCGTCCCTCGACAACGGTCAGCGAGCCATCGGCCTCAACCGTGGCACCGATATAGGTTTGGCTCATGGAGTAGCCGTCGGCGTGCGCGACGGCAGGCAGCAGCAACAACGCAAGCGCGACGAGTGCGCAGACGGAAGCGAACCGCGCAAACAGGCGGCGCTGCCGACAGGGCTGGGCAACGGGGGCGTTCATAGGCACATCCTTTGTCTGTGGTACCAGTAGCGTCATTGTCCCACGTTTGCGAGTTCATGTGACGAACATCTAGGTCAGCGGAGTATCAAACGGGACGAAAGTCACGCCCGCGGCCGGCACCTGGGGACGTTCCTTATTTGCCGGCAATCTGGGACACTCCTTGGCATGGCCTGCGCCGGCAATAGATACCACTTCATAGCTCCGTCACAGGTGTAGCGGCTTTGTGTGGGCGCAGTGTGAGCCGATTAAGCCGCCAGCCGAGGGGCATAAAGCAGTTGAGCGAAAACGGTTTGCCCCTTTGCCGTTCGCTTGAGGATCATGTCCCCCTTTTCCGCGGAAACCCCGGCAGTTGCGAAGAGCTGCTGGGGTTTCTGTCGTTTGAGGGGTTGAAGGGGCTGAGCTTGGGGCGGTAATCGAGGTGTTGAGTCGGTGCCCGCCGCGCACAACACGCAGCCTCGGCAACTCGCGAGCATCGACGACGCCCCCACCTCACCCCGCGCTATACTCGTCCGCATGGATATCAACGCATGCAACATAGCAACACACGCCGTGGGCGCACCAGCAGCGGCCGCTCCCGTGCCCGTCGTGGGCCGCTTTGCCCCGTCGCCCTCGGGCCGCATGCACCTGGGCAACGTGTTCAGCTGCCTGTGCGCGTGGCTTTCAGCCCGCAGCCAAGGCGGCAGCATCGTGCTGCGCATCGAGGATCTGGACGATCGCTGCAAGCGCCCGGAACTTGCCGCTCAACTGATTGACGACCTGGCCTGGCTAGGGCTTGAGTGGGACGAAGGCCCCTACTACCAGCACGATCGCCTCGACCTGTACGAGAGCGCCTTGCACCAGCTACAAGACGTCGGCCTCACCTATCCCTGCTTTTGCACGCGCGCCGAGCTCCACGCCGCGAGCGCGCCGCATGCCAGCGACGGCACACCCATCTACCGTGGCGCCTGCCGAAGCCTTTCGGCCGAAGAAATCGCCCGCCGCAGTGCCCTGCGCGCTCCGGCCACGCGCCTGCGCGTGCCCGCCGTCGACGACCTCGCAGACGATGTGGTCGAATTCGTTGACCGCACGTACGGAGCCCAATGCGAGGCACTCGCCACCGAGTGCGGCGACTTTTTGGTGCGTCGCAGCGACGGCGTGTTTGCTTATCAGCTGGCCGTGGTGGTCGACGACGCCGCCATGGGCGTCACCGAGGTCGTGCGCGGATGCGACCTGCTGGGGTCCACGCCGCGCCAGATCTATCTGCAGCACCTGTTGGGACTGCCCACGCCGCACTACGCACATATTCCGCTGCTCATGGCACCGGACGGCCGCCGCCTTTCCAAACGCGATCGCGATCTGGACCTGGGCGAGCTCCGCACCCGCTTTGGCACACCCGAGGCACTGCTAGGCTGGCTCGCCGGGCAAACAGGCATCGCGCCGGACACCACGCCGCGCTCTGCCGAGCAGCTGGTCGAGCACTTTAGCTGGGACGTCATCCGCGCGCACAGGGAGAACATCACCGTAACGGCCGAGTAGCCAAACGCCCCGCCCCTACGCAATGTCCCAGGGTTGGAGTTCGTCACCCAGGTGGATGATGCAGTCGTAGAGTACGGTGTGGCGCTCGGCCGGATTGGCATCGCGATGAAAATGCCCGTAGTACCAGCGCTTGTAGTCCAAGCGATCTTCCAGCTCATCGAAAAACGCCGTAAGCCGATCAACGGCGGGGCAATTCCAGCCGGGCGCCGGATAAAGCGTGGGCGAAAGCATGCGCGTAGGGCAGGTGTGGGTGATCACGTAGTCGACCTTCCAGCCCACGCTGTCGAGCTTTGTCCGCGCCTCCTCAAAGTTACGCTCGTCCGGCAGCTCCTGTGGCCACCAGCTGGAATAAGGAATGCGGTATTCCTTATCCACACTCGTGGCGCCGCCCATGGTAAAGATCGTTGAGCCGTCAAACTCAAAAACCTCGCCACGCGTCAGGCGCCGTATGGGAGAGGTATCCGACAGGCGCTGCGTCAGCCCACCGTGCCACAGCTCCATGGGACGCTCCGCCCAGTGATCGAAACGCTCGTGGTTGCCGTCGACGAACAGCACGGTATAGGGGCGCGACTCCAGCCAAGCGATGTCGGCGCACTCCTCGGCAGAGAAATCCCACGGAAAGCCAAAGTCGCCCGCAACAATCAGATAGTCGTCGCTCGTCAGACTATCCCCAAGCTCCCAATCGCGCAGCTTTTGCATGTCGAGGCCGCCGTGAATATCGCCTGTCACATAGACCGTCATCGGATCACCACTTCCCTCTTATAGGCTTCGAGATCGTGCTCGATCTGCTCGTCACCCGTGGCGTTGACCCAACACGGCCATTTAACGCACCGCATCGGCTCGTCTACCTGCGCAAACCACGACCTGAGCTCATCCAGACTTACCGGGGCGTAGCTGTTAGCGTCCATGCCCACGTCATAGCGCAGCAACCCCTGTCTGAGGTTGAACTTGTTGTACGCGTCGCCGCAGCTGTGGATATGCCCGTGCAGATGCCAGCTGCCGTGCGACATGCCCTGCCAATCGACCATGGGATAGTGGCTCAGCACGATTTTTTGGCGGTCGATCTTGAGCACGCAAATGGGCGGCTCAACGATAAAAGCATCCGCTACCGCAGACTGCGTCCAGTCTTTGTCGTGATTGCCGGGCAGCAGATGAACGCGCTTGCATGTAATGCTTTTGCGCAGCTCGTAGGCATCCTGGGCGGTCATCTTAAAGCTGAAATCGCCCAAGATGTAGAGCTCGTCATCCGCAGCGACCTTGCTGTTAATGTTGGCGACCATGGCGTCGTTCATCTGCGCTACAGTCGACCAAGGCCTATCGCTAAGCCGTAGCATGTTCTCGTGCCCAAAGTGAGCGTCGCTGGTAAACCAGATCACGGGGACCTCCTGTTGCTGCGGGGCATCCATCCCTTAGGGCTTACCCTTCATTTTTCCATCCAAACGGGTCAAGCACCCAAAAAATCAGATCGAGCACGCCACCGGTTATCATGGCGCCGGCAAGGGCCATGCAAACGTGCAGAGAGCTGGCACTTCGGAGCACGTCGAACGGCCCCAGAACAGCCAGCAGCGCGACCGCTGCGCCGGCCGCGCACAGCGCGAGGCACGGTCCCGCGTCCTTGACGCACTTCTTTGCGAGATGCTTGGTGTTGTCACTCATCAATATCGAACTCCTTAGAGGGTCGCTGTTCAGATGCATGCCGCCGCGGCAGAGCAGGGCGACAGGGCAAGTGTCACATGTCGTGCGGACACGTGTGCAAGCTCATGCCAAACTGCCAACCCCAATCGTCATACATCTAAAATACGAACGATCGATCTGTTATCCTGGCGCCAACATAGTCTTTCGAAAGGTTTGCCGGGATGACTACGCAGCGACAGATTGATATTGAATTCGACTCGCTTACACGCGAGAACGATTCACCCAAGCTCATCGCCAACTCGAAGGCGAAAGGCGGAACACTACTATCCGTTATCTGTCTCTTATACACATCTCCGAGCCCACGAGACTACGCTGCAT
>URBA01000100.1 GCA_900545905.1 uncultured Collinsella sp. | reverse complement strand
TCTACACTTCTAGCTTCGTCGGCAGCGTCAGATGTGTATAAGAGACAGCGGTAGGTGTTGCGCTTGGGTGCGGAGCCGTGGCTGCCGTGGTGACGCGTGCGGGTCGCGGTGTTGGTCGCCGGCGCGGCGCCGCGCTTGGAGCTGGCCTGCTTGGGCGGAATACCGCCGGCCTTGAGGATCTGCACCTCGCGATCGGTGAGCTCGCGCCACGAGCCCTTGGCCACGTCCTTGAGCTCCAGGCCAGCAAAGTTGCAGCGGTGCAGACGAATCACCGGGTGGTGAATCTTGCTCAGCATGCGCTTGACCTGATTCTTGCGTCCCTCGCGGATGATGACCTCCACGGCGGTGGTGCCGGGCTTGACGCCCTGGGGAGCTACGGCCTCGGCCTCGCGCGCGTTAATGATTCGGCAGATCGCCGGCTGGCATAGGCCGTCGTCGAGCTCGATGCCACGGCGGAGCGGATCTAGATCGCGGTCGGTCAGCTGTCCGTCCACGAGCGCTTGGTAGGTCTTGTAGACATGCTTGCTGGGGTGCAGCAGGTCCTGCGATAGGTCGCCGTCGGTGGTAAAGAGCAAAAGGCCCGTGGTGTCGCGGTCCAGGCGACCCACCGGGAAGAGCCCCGGAAAGCGGTTGCGCGGGACCAGGTCGGCCACGCAAGGGCGCTCCTGCGGGTCGCTCATGGTGGTGAGGTAGCCGGTCGGCTTGTAAAGCATCAGGTACACGGCGCCCTGGTTGAGCTTGACGGGCATGCCGTCGACCTCGATATGGTCGCGGTCGACGTCGACCTTGGTGCCCAGCTCGGTCGCGACCTGGCCGTTGACGGTCACGCGGCCGGCGGCCATCAGGTCCTCCGAGCCGCGGCGGCTCGCCACGCCCGCACGCGCCAAAAAGCGCTGCAGGCGCATGGTGTGCGGATAGACGGGCTGGGCGTCGGTTACGGGTACTGCGTTGCCCACGGCGCGCGTCTCCCCTACTTCGTTAGTCCTCGTCATGTAAATCCTCCGAGGTCTCGTCGACGACCAGGGTTTCCAAATCCTCGACTGCCTCAACATCTTCAACATCGGTATCGAGCAGTTCGCGCTCTTCGTCCAGATCCTCGGCCTGCTCCTCGAGCGTGGACTGAATGCTGCGGCCGCTCAGGCGCTCGCGGATAAACTGACGCGACTGCTCGTCGGGGGCAAACTGCTCCAGATCGGGCAGGTCGCGGGTGGAGCGCAGGCCGAACTTCTCCAAAAAGGCGTTGGTCGTGCCGTAGATGATGGCCTGACCGCGCTGGGGGTCGCGGCCGAGCTCGCGCACTAGGCCCTTGTCAACGAGCGACGCGATGACGCCGTCAGAATTGACGCCGCGGATGCCTTTGACCACCTCGCGCGTCACGGGCTGGTGGTAGGCGATGACGGCCAGGGTCTCGAGTGCCGCCTGCGACAGCTTTTGCGTGTCCCAGCTCAACACGTGGGCCTCGACCACGTCGTGGTAGGCGGGGTGCGTAAACAGGCGCCAGCCGCCGGCGACCTCGCGCAGCTGAAAGCCGCGGTTGGCCTCCTCGTACTCAACCTTGAGCTCGGCGAGCAGCGATGCGCACTCGCCGGGGGCGATATCCAGCGCACCAGCCAGCGCGGGCGCACTCACCGGGTCGCTCGACACCAGCAGCAGCGCCTCGAGGGCACCTTTGAGGCTGTTTGCCTCTAGCGTGGAAAGGGTTGACATGGTTGCGGCTCCTATTCGGTGAGCTCGGGGCCCTCGCCGGGCACATAGGCCTCGGCGCCCTCGACGCGGTTGATGCGGATGGTTCCAAAGATCTCGTCCTGGCTCAGCGTGAGCGAGCCGCGCTTGGCGAGCTCGAGCATGGCCAGGAAGGTAACGACGAGCTGCTCGGTGGTGGCATCGCCGTCCAACAGCTCGCGGAAGGTGCAGGTTTGGTGCGCCATGGTAAAGCGGTCGACTGAGGCCACGGTCAGGTCGAGCGGTACGCGATGCGGCGCCACGTGCTCGGCCTCCAGTAAGAAGGTCTGGCGCTTGCCGTCCAGGTCGGCGCAGATGACGGCCAGGCCGCGCAGAGTAATGCCGGCCAGATAGTCGGGCATAAGGCCCAAGAACTCGGGGTCGGGGCCGGTCACGCGCGGATGCATGCGGCTCTCGGCCTGCATGCGCGCGCCAAGGGCCGCTGCCGCGCCCTTAAACTGCTTGTACGCGATCAGGCGCTGGATCAGGACCTCGCGCAGGGCGTCGCCGTCGAGCGCGCTGAGCTCCTCGAGATCTTCGTCGAACTCGTCATCGTATTCATCGGCTTTGCGTGGGGCCTCCTGCGGCACCAGAGAGGCAGCCTTGATGTCCAAAAGGGTTGCCGCGACCAGCAAAAAATCGCTCGCCACGTCCAGGTCCAGTGCTTCGATGCGCTCGGCCTCGGCAAGGTATTGCTCGGCCACCTCGCTGATGGAGATGGCGCCAATATCTACTTTTTGGCGGGTTACCAGCTGCAGCAGCAGGTCGAACGGTCCGCTGTAGACCTGCGTCGACACGCGATACGACATCTTCGACCTCCTTTGACGGCGCCTTCGCGGCGCGGTTTGGGTGCATATTGCGACAGTTTTGCACGGTCGACCTGTAAGTTTACCTTAGATGCCGGCGATTGCGAAGTTGAGCAGCTGCTCAGCAAGCGGATACACGGTAACGTCGAAATAGCGGCCGATTACATCGATGCCGGTCCACATGGGCAGCAGATACAGCACGATGATGAGTATGGGCATGGCGTATTGCTGCAGGTGGTAGTAGTTGGCGAGCGCCTTACCTTTGAGGAACGGCACGATGATCGACGAGCCGTCAAGCGGCGGAATCGGAATGAGGTTAAAGAACGCAAGCGATAGGTTGACCACGATAAACGTAGCGCCAAAGTTCATGATTTGCGACGCTACGGCAAAGGACATACTGGTGTAGAGGTTGCCGTAGGTCAGGTGCATGAGGGCTGCGGCCAGGCACGCGAGCGCGATGTTCGATGTGGGGCCGGCTACGCTCACCAGGACCTCGTCGCGCTTGGGGTGCTTGAGGTTGTTGAGATAGACGGGCACGGGCTTGGCGAAGGCGAACACGGGACCGCCTGCGGCGAGCATGAGCAGCGGCAGGATGATGGTGCCAAACGGTTCGATATGGTTGAGCGGGTTGAGCGAGACGCGGCCGCGCGAGCGAGCCGTTTTGTCGCCGAGCGCCCAGGCTGCGGCGGCGTGCGCGCTCTCGTGGATCACGATGCCAACGATGACGGCAACGGCACTGGCGAGCAGGTTCATGATGTAGCTGCTGGACATAACGCTCCCCTAGCGGACGCGGCGCGAGGCGCGCGTGAGCAGGTAGTCAATTACAAACAGGATCACAGCGACGATAGCATAATCCAGGCGGAACACACCGCCAAAAGGCGACGTGATGACGCCGTAGCCGGCGATGGCGCTCGGCAGTGCACGCGAAAGCTCAACGACAAAGCCAACGATCTGCAGCTTGGCGGTGAGGCCGCTAAAGCACAGCAGAACGGTCATTGCGCTCATAAAGATGCCGCAGATGCGACAGGCGATGGCGATGATGATCATCGCAACGGCGGCGGCCTTACGAGAGTTCACGCGCGGTCTCCTCTTCGATCTGGGTGGAAAGCTCCAGCCATTCGTCCTCGAGCTTGGGCAGCTCCTGCTTAAGGCCGTTATATTCCCCCAGCGCGGCGTTGAACTTGTCCTGATCGGCATAAAGCTCTTCACTTGCCATCAATTCCATAAGCTCGTCATAGCGGGCACGCTTTTTGTCGAGCTCTGCCTCGATCTTCTTGAGCTGGTTGCGCACGCCCTTGAGTTTTTTGTTGAGCGCAGCGCGGGCCTGGGCCTCGGCACGCTTTTGCTCCTTGGTCTTTTTGCCCTCGGCAGGTTTGGAAGCGGCGGCGGGCGCATCGGGCTGGGCCGCGGTGACCTTGGCGGACTTGGCCGCGACAGGCACGCTCTCCCCTGCTGTCTCGGCGGCGGCGCGGGCCGCGAGGTCCTCGCGCTTGTAGAGGTAGTAGTCGTAGTCGCCGTCGTAGACCGTGACCTTGCCGTCGCGGATGTCGATCACACGATTGGCCACGGCGCGTACCAGGTGCTCGTCGTGGCTGATCAGCACGATGGTGCCGGGGAAGTTTTGCAGGGCGTTCTCGAGCATGTCCACCGAGTCGATGTCCAGGTGGTTGGTGGGCTCGTCCAGGCACAGGAGCGCCTCGGGGGCCACGAGCATCTTGGCCAGTGCCAGACGCGCCTTTTCGCCGCCGGAGAGGACGCGGACCTGCTTCTCGATGGAATCGTTGTCGCTAAACAGGAAGGCGCCCAGCAGGCTGCGCTGCTGCGGCACGGTCCATTTGGGCGTGACGGTGTCGATCTCTTGCAGGACGGTATTGGACTC
Organism: uncultured Collinsella sp.; assembly: GCA_900545905.1. Classification (GTDB taxonomy): domain Bacteria; phylum Actinomycetota; class Coriobacteriia; order Coriobacteriales; family Coriobacteriaceae; genus Collinsella. The sequence continues at coordinate 1,495 of URBA01000100.1, read as the reverse complement.
GGTCATGCCCTCGAGTGCGTGCTGGGCGTAGTAGGCCACGCCCACGTTGGTGCCCAGATCACGCGTGCCGGTAGTTGGCGGCTCCAGACCGGCGAGGATCTTCATGAGGGTGGACTTGCCGGCGCCGTTAGGGCCGACGAGCGCCACGTGCTCGCCGCGGTAGAGCTTGAGGTCGATGTCGCTGTAGATGTGCTTGTTGCCGTAGGACTTGGACACGCCCTCCAGGCCCACGACCATGTCTCCCGAGCGCGGCGGGTCGGGGAACTTAAAGTCGATGTGCTTGTGGCCCTCGGGCAGGATGACAAGCTCCTTTTTGATCTGCTCGATCTTGCGGATGCGCTCCTGAGCCTGGGCAGCCTTGGTGGGCTTGTAGCGGAACTTGTCGACGAAGACCTGCATGTGGGCGATGTCGCGCTCCTGAGCGGCACGCTTGGCGCGCATCTGCTCCAGGTTGTCCTCGCGCTGCTTGAGGTAGCTGCTGTAGTTGCCGGTGTAGGTGGTCACGCGACGGTTTTCGAGAGCGGCGACGTGGTCGACGCAGGCGTCCATAAAGGCGCGGTCGTGGCTGACGATGAGGACGGCGCCGTCGTAGTTGGCGATAAAGCCGCGCAGCCATTGGACGCTCTCGAGGTCCAGGTGGTTAGTAGGCTCGTCCAGAAGCAGCAGGTCGGGGTGGCGCAGGAATAGCTTGGCGAGTGCGATGCGCATCTGCCAGCCACCCGAGAACTCGGAGCACGGGCGCTCAAAGTCGGTGACCTTAAAGCCCAGGCCGGAAAGGATCTTGCGGGCGTTGCTCTCGAGCTCGTAGCCGCCCAGGTGCTCAAAGCGGTCCTGGACCTGGCCATACTCGTTGAGGAGTGCGTCGACGTCCTTGCCCTGATCGGAGAGCTCGGTGATCTGGGCCTGCAGCTCGTTGGCGCGCTCGCCCATGCGGCGGATTTCCTTGGCGGCGGCCATGACCTCGGCAAGGATGGTGGTGTCCTTTTGCTCCAGATTAGTTTCCTGCTCTAGGTAGCCTACCTGGCAGTCCTTGGCGTACTGGACCTGGCCGGCATCGGGACTGTCGATGCCCATGATGATCTTGAGCATGGTGGTTTTGCCAGCGCCGTTGGGGCCCACGAGCGCGAAGCGCTCGCCGGGGTTGATCTGGAAGGACGCGCCGCTAAAGAGGACGCGCGCGCCGAAGCTTTTTTCGATCTTGTCGACCAGGAGGATCATGGTGCCGCCTTTGTCCTTGTGTGCCTATATGAAAAAAGGCCCCAACTTGCGTTGGAGCCTCATTCAATGCTCGGGTGGAGACGAGGGGGATCGAACCCCTGACCTCTTGACTGCCAGTCAAGCGCTCTCCCAGCTGAGCTACGCCCCCGTGCGAAGAAGTACTATACGGGAACTCCCCCGGCGATGCAAGGGCAATTTTGGAAAAACTTTCCGGGGGCGCGGGCGCCGGAGTCCCGCGGGGCCGCGACGGCGGAGACCAGCGCCCGCGGGGCCGATG
>URBA01000099.1 GCA_900545905.1 uncultured Collinsella sp. | reverse complement strand
GTGTATAAGAGACAGGGCCTTGGCGGCGTCGTCGTGGAAGGCCGGGGTGATCTGCTTGGCAAGCTGCTTGCCCAGCTCGACGCCCCACTGGTCGTAGGAGTCGATGCCCCAGACCGTGCCCTCGACAAACGTGATGTGCTCGTACAGGGCGATGAGCTCGCCGAGTGCAAACGGGGTCAGTGTGTCGCCGAAGATCGAGGTCGTCGGACGGTTGCCCTCAAAGCAGCGGGCCGGGACGATCTGCTCGGGCGTACCCTCGGCACGAACCTCGTCGGCTGTCTTGCCAAAGGCGAGTGCCTTGGTCTGGGCAAGGAAGTTGCCCAGGAACAGCTCGTGCACGTCCTGACCGCTGTCGGTTGCGGGGTTGGCGGTGTTGGCGAAAGCGATAAAGTCGGCCGGAACCACCACGGTGCCCTGGTGCAGCAGCTGGTAGAAGGCGTGCTGGCCGTTGGTGCCGGGCTCGCCCCAGAAGATCTCACCGGTATCGGAGGTCACAGCGCTGCCGTCCCAGCGGACGTGCTTGCCGTTGGACTCCATGGTGAGCTGCTGCAGGTAGGCCGGGAAGCGGTGCAGATACTGGCAGTACGGAAGCACGGCGTGGCTCTTGGAGCCGAAGAAGTTGACGTACCAGACGTTGAGCAGGCCCATCAGCGCGACGGCATTGTTCTCGAGCGGCGTGTTGCAGAAGTACTCGTCGATGGCGTGGAAGCCCTCGAGGAACTGCTGGAAGCGCTCGGGGCCGAGCACGACGATCAGCGACAGGCCCACGGCGGAGTCAACGGAATAGCGGCCGCCAACCCAGCTCCAGAAACCGAAGGCGTTGGCGGGGTCGATACCGAAGGCCTCGACCTTCTCGAGTGCGGTGGAGACGGCGACGAAGTGCTTTGCCACGGCCTCGGCGTTCTGCTCATCGGAGCCGTCGATGGCGCCCTGAGCCTTGAGCTGCTCGAGCATCCAGGTCTTGACCTCGCGAGCGTTGGTGAGGGTCTCGAGCGTGGTGAAGGTCTTAGAGACGATGATCACGAGCGTGGTCTCGGGATCGAGGCCCTTGAGCTTCTCTGCCTGATCGTTGGGGTCGATGTTGGAGATGTAGCGGCAGTCAATACCGGCGTCGGCGTAGGGACGCAGGGCCTCGTAGGCCATGACCGGACCCAGATCGGAGCCACCGATGCCGATGGACACCAGGTGCTCGATCTTTTTGCCGGTAACACCCTTCCACTCACCGGAGCGCACGCGCTCGGCGAAGGCATACATGCGGTCGAGGACCTCGTGCACGTCGGCGACGACGTCCTGGCCGTCGACGATGAGCTGGCCCTTCTCGCTTGCCGGGCGGCGCAGCGCGGTGTGCAGGACAGCGCGGTCCTCGGTGGTGTTGATGTGCTCGCCAGAGAACATGGCGTCGCGGCGCTCCTCGAGCTTCACCTCGCGAGCAAGATCGCACAGCAGCTTGACGGTCTCATCGGTCACCAGGTTCTTCGACAGATCGAAGTGCAGGTCACCGGCGTCAAAGCTCAGCTTGTTCACGCGCTCCGCATCGGCAGCGAACCATGCCTTAAGGTCGATACCCTCGGCCTCGAGCTTCTCCTGATGGGCCTCGAGCGCCTTCCAAGCGGCGGTCGACGTAGCGTCGATAGGTGCGGCAACAGTTGCCATAAAGTCCTCCTCAACATACGGGCGCATACCTCCATGCGCCCGGATAATCAGATGACCCTATTCTAGCGCAGGTCAAGACCGTAATCAGCGAGCGTTGCCAATCCGCCCCTAAACGGCGACCGACCAAAAAGGGACAGGTTAATTTTGGCAGGTCAAACGCTTTACCTACCAAAATTAACCTGTCCCTTCCTGGCAGATATTAGGCCGCAGCGCAGACGCTACCGAGCAACTCACGCAAAGGAGACCCGATGCCCTCCAGCAGTTCGGGCGCGATAATGGCAAAAACGGGAACCTCGCCGGTGCCCACGACAGCAGGCACCTTGCCCTCCGAGACAATGCATCCATAAGGCACAAAGCCGTCTTCGCCGGCATCGAGCGCCGCCATGCGACGCGCGAGCTCGCGCGCAAAGCCGGCAGTATCGGCATCGCCAATCGCCAGGACAAAGTCCACGCCTTCGTCGGTCGCCAGGGCTACGGCCTCATCGACCAAATCGTCTCCCCCGTCGCCCCCGACCAAGCCGCAGCGAAAAAGCACGCGTTCGAGCAGAGCTCGATCAAGCGAGCCGAGCGCCGCCGAGACGAGCTCATCGTGCGTATGTTTGTCACCGCCCAACACGACCAGCGCCTTGGTGCCACCGTAGTGAGCGACCAATCGTCCGCACCAGCGAGCCACGTCTCCATCCGCAACAAGGCGCGTCGGCATACCAAACCCATAATTGACCATCTTTTCCACAACCCTTCCGTGCGTATAGGCGGTATCGATCGTTAGGCTCATGCTACGAAGCGAGCTTTTCCGAGCTGTTTCGCGCTCTTTAGGGCTGCGTTAAAAACCCGATGCAGCCGCACGACCATACCCGCCAAAAAGGGACAGGTTTTGACGGTGTCTGGTCGAGCGGGTATTATCGAACAGGTATTCGATAAGAACATGTGTTTGATGGGAGGACGCGTGGCGCACGAGCAGCACACCTACATCTGCATCGACCTCAAGACGTTTTATGCCAGCGTCGAGTGCGTCGATCGTGGGCTCGATCCGCTCACCACCAACCTGGTCGTTGCCGACGAATCGCGCGGACGCACGACCATCTGTCTCGCTATCACGCAGACCATGAAGGACCTCGGGATACACAACCGCTGCCGTCTATTCGAGATTCCCGACGGCATCGACTACATCAAAGCAGTGCCGCGCATGCAACACTACATGGAGGTGTCGGCGCAAATCTACGGCGTCTATCTGGAATACGTCAGCCCCCAGGACGTGCACGTCTACTCCATCGATGAGTGCTTTATCGACGTGACGCCCTATCTGGACCTTTATCACACCGATGCCGAAGGGTTCGCCTGCATGTTGCGCGACGAGGTCTTGGGGCGCACCGGCATCACGGCGACGGTCGGTATCGGCCCCAACCTATTCCAGGCCAAGGTAGCGCTCGACATTACCGCCAAACACGTACCCAGCCGCATCGGTATACTCGACGACGAGACCTTTCGCAAGGATATCTGGTCCCATCGCCCCATCACCGATATCTGGGGCATCGGCCCCGGCGTGGCAGCACGACTCGAAAAATACGGCGTCTTCGATCTGATGGGTGTCGCCGCGCTCGACGAAAACCTGCTCTACGACGAGCTCGGCGTCAATGCCGAGTATCTTATCGATCACGCCTTTGGTCGCGAGCCGACAACCATCGCCGATATCCAAGCTTATCGCCCGCAAGCGACCTCGACCACCACGGGGCAGGTGCTCTCGAAGGGCTATGCCTACGAGCAGGCCTACACCGTCTTGCGCGAGATGGTCGACAACGCCGTGTTGGATCTAGTCGATAAGCACGTGGTCTGCGACAGCATCTCGCTCTTTGTGGGCTACGCGAGCGAGCGCGCCGACATACGCCGGCTCAACGCCAGCGGCACGGCGCAGTATATAGACGGCTGCGGACACCTGCGCTCGAGCACCTCGGGCATCGAGCCCGCAGCGACCGACGGCCCCGAGCTCGCGCCCCGTGCTCCCAAGCCCGTCCAGCGCGATGACGAAAGGCGTCGCCTGGTGCGCGAAGCGCAGGCAATCGATGGCATCTTTGTGGGCGAACACGGCGGCAAACCGCGTGGTGGCTATGCCGCGCTCTTTGCGCACTCCAACGCCTCGCGAAAGCTGCCCGAGCGCACTAATTCGTTTAAGAAGATCATGGGGTATTTCGATGACCTTTGGGCACAAACGGTCGATCCCAAACGACCGGTCAAGCGCATCAACCTTGGATTTGGCAATCTTGTGCCCGAGGAATTTGCCACCATCGATCTGTTCAGCGATATCGAGGCCGATGAGCGCGAGCGCGACCTGGCGCGCGCCGTCCTGGCCGTGAAAGGCAAGTACGGCAAGAACGCGCTCGTCAAGGGATTAAGCTTTACCGCCGGCGCCACCGCGCGCGAACGCAACGGCCAAGTTGGAGGACATCGTGCCTAAACCCAAGCAGCAGCCCGTGCGCCCGCCGACCGCCTTCGAGCGCCTGGCGGACCCCGAGGGCAGACGCCGCGCCGCCGACCCCAACCTCACTGCCAACGGTGCCGTGCGCGCCAACCGCGCCGCACAGTTTATGCCCTTTGCCGCCCTCACGGGATACTACGAACTCGTGCGCAAGCAGGAAATCACCGTCGAGTCAAAACGTGAGCTCACGGAAGAAAAAGCCCTCGAACTTTCGAAAAAGCTCGAGGGCCTCAAGCGTGGCGACTTGGTTCGTGTCACCTATTACGATACATACGGCTATCGCAGCCGCACCGGCATCCTCGACGAGGCGCTCCCCGCCTTCAAGCTCCTCAAACTCAAAGACATCGCCATCGACTTCGACGACATCCAAGACATCGAACTGCGCGGACGAGCCTAGCCAAGGAAGCGCATCCAGGGCGGCGCCTACAGCGTCATGACGTAGTAGCCCGCGTCTTTCACGGCCGTCTCGAGAACACCACGATCAACCGGCTGCTTAGAGCGCACGCGTGCCGTGTGGTCCGCATACGTCACCGTTGCCCACACGCCATCCAGCGCATTGAGGGCATTGGCTACGTTCTGAGCGCAGCCGTCACAGCTCATGCCGCCGATGAGCAGCTCATCGCTATAGGGGTAGTGGGACGGATCGGTATCCGCAACCACTACCTTCTTGGCCTTCTTACCGCTCGTGCCATCGCTGCAGCAGCTCTTTCCGTGTGTCGAAGCGACAATGCGACGCAGTCCAAAAAACATGCCGACGGCAATGACGGCCAACACGATGAGATTCGCAGGGTTGAGCAAGTCGCTCATGCGTTCCCCTTTCAAGTAGCACTATCTAGATACCCCCATGGGGTGTCCCCATCTTAACCCAAAATCGTGTCCGTTCGGTCAATTAGTTTCCCTCTTCAAACTTTTTTGTTGACCATGGCTTACTTTCGTGTATAAGTTTTCCTAGGCTAACAACTGAGGACCCGAAAGGAGCATCGTGACTCGAACCATTGACATCCCAACATACCAAACGGCTGTCGTGCGCAACTGCTCCCCTACGCTCGCAGGTATCAAGCCGGCTTCGCTCTTTACCTATCCCGGCGTCTACGCCAACCAAAACGGAAAACCCGGCGCCGCCCATATCGAAGAGCGACGCTCTCGCCTGCTCGCCGTCATAGCCCAATGCAACCGCGAGCTCCAGCCACTCGGAATCCATATGAGCGTTTTGGTCTGGCGCCCCTGCGGAGCGCTCATCTATGTGTATCGCCCTGCGGACCTCATGCGATACCTCTCCGACCCCCGTGCCACGACGGCGCTAGCCGCCGAAGGTTACGATGTCCACAACCTGCCCGCATCCCTGGTGCATCTCGCCGCGCGCATCACGCTGGCAAGCAGCAATGCCGCAGAAAGCGCCTATGACGGCAGCGTCTGCGCACTCGCGCGAAATAGGCACTGCGATACGGGGTGCATATGCGAGTTCCCCCACGAAATTGGCTATTTTTTGGGCTATCCCTACGAAGATGTCCATCAGTTTATCGTCCAGCACGGCGAAAACTATAAGGTCTTTGGCGCATGGAAGGTATACACAAACGTTGAGCAGGCGCTCACGACCTTCGATTCCTATCGCGCATGCACGCAATACCTTACCTACATCTATCAACAGGGCTGCACCCTGGAACAACTTGTCCAGGCAACCCGATAGAGCATACAAGACGCGGCCGCACGCCGCACAACCGAAAGGAAAACATATGAGCAAGATCGCCGTCGTCTACTGGAGCGGTACAGGCAACACCGAGGCCATGGCAAACTTCGTTGC
>URBA01000098.1 GCA_900545905.1 uncultured Collinsella sp. | reverse complement strand
CGAACCCGAGCGCCCCATGATGCAGGTCATGGTGCCGGGCGCAAAGGTACAGGTCACGTCGTCGAGGATGAGGCTTGCGGCCGTCTCGCCCGCCGCCTGTCCCGCATCGTCGGCACCCGCGCCACCCACATAGCTAAAGCTCACATGTTCGGCAGCGGCACCGGCGAACTCCACGTTCTGGCCGTCCGTGACCTCGGCACACTGGGGCTGCTCGTCGAGCAGATCGAGCACGCGCGCGCCCGAGGCGAGCGTTTCCTGTAGCGAGGCACCCAGACGACTCACGGCCATTACCGAGCCAAAGGACGAAACAAAGGTGAAAACGGCGACAAATGCCGCGGCGAAATCAATCGTCCCCGCAGCCACCAGCTGCAGCGCACGTCCGAGCATCACCAGGTTGGCAACGAGGATGAGCGCGTCGGCCGCCGCCTCGCTGGCTGCCTGGCGGCGCTTGAGGCGTGCATCCACGGCGCCGACTTGCTCGGTCAGCTCGCCCAGAGCGCGGCTGCGATCGGCGCCGCCGGCAAACTGGATGGTCTCGGACGCGCCGCGCAGGCTGTCGAGCACAAAGGCGCCCAGCTTGCCTGCTCCCTCGCGGCTCTGGCGACCGGTGGTGCCGCATGCCTTGGCCGAGACCAGGGGCAGCAGCACGCCCAGGACCGCGTAGGCCACAAGCGCGATGCCGGCGAGCTCAGGGCTTACGGCCAGCAAGAAGCCCTCAAAGACAGCGGTGCAAACCAGGGCGATGGCGATGGGCGAGATGGTGTGTGCATAGAAGACCTCAAGCAGCTCGATATCCGAGGTGACCAGGCTCACGAGCTCGCCCTTGCCGCGGCCCTCGAGCTTGGCGGGGGCGAGCTGGCGCAGGGCGCCAAACACCAGGTCGCGAATGTGTGCGAGCAGACGGAATGCGATGTAATGGTTGCAGAGCTGCTCGCCGTAGTGGAGCGGCCCGCGCGCGATGCCGCAGGCGGCGCAGGCCGCGCATGCTGCGATAAGACCAAGCCCCAAGGCGTTGCGGCCCAGCGCGGCCATAAGGCCAAGGGCGCCAAAGGCCGGCACGAACGCGGCGGTGAGCATGCCGATGCTGCCCAGCGCGACGGCTAGCACAAGCCAGCCGGCAAGCGGTCGGACGAGCCCCATCATGCGCCACATGATGGACGGCGCCGAGCGACGGGCGCGGCCGGAGTCAGGCGCCGCGGCAGCGGAAGACGAACTAGTACCGTTGAGGCCATCGGCACAGGCGGCGCTGCCGTCAACAGCCTCAACCGCGCCGGCATCCTCAGCATCACCCTCTGCATACGCATATGCCGAGAGCTGCTTCTGGCTGTTCCACATGCGCGCATAGGCGCCCGCGGCGGCCAAGAGCTCGCCGTGAGTCCCGTGCTCGGCAATGCGGCCGCGTTCCAGCACCAGGATCTGATCGGCGTCCACGATCGTCGACAGGCGGTGTGCCACCACAATTACAGTGTGCCCGCCGGCGAGCGACGCGATGACCTCGCCGATCGCGGCCTCGCTTGCGGCATCGACGTTGCTCGTAGCCTCGTCAAACACATAGATCGGCGAGTCGTGCAGCAGGGCGCGCGCCATGCACACGCGCTGACGCTGGCCGCCCGAAAGGTTGGTGCCACCTTCGTTAATCGTCATGTCGAGTCCGCCGTTCGCCTGTACAAAGGCCGCCACGCGTGTGCGGTTGAGTGCGTGCAAAAGCTCGGCATCGGTGGCATCGGGCTTGGCGAGCAGCAGGTTTTCGCGCAGGGTGCCGGCGAACAGATAGCCGTTGGTGGGCACCAGGGTCACGGCGCGCATAAGCGAGGTGGCCGTGGCATCGCGCAGCTCAATGCCGCCGATGCGAACGCTGCCCCGGTAGGCATCCTTGCGGCCCGAAATAATCCCTGCGAGCGTGGACTTGCCGCCGCCGCTTTCGCCCACAAGCGCCACGAGCGAGCCGCGCGCGATGGTCGCGTCGGCGCCGTCCAGCACGGTGCGGTCGCCGTAGGCATAGCTCACGCCTGCGAGCTCGATATCGCCGCGACCATCAAGCTCAACATCGCCGCGCTCGGGCTCGGGCGTATCCAAAATGCCAAACATGCGGCGCGAGGCGGCCATGCCGTTCATGGCCGTGTGGAACAGCGATCCCAGGCGGCGCATAGGCAAAAAGAACTCCTGTGACAGAAAGACGATGAGGAAGGCAGCCTCAAAGCCGATCTTGCCCGTGGCGAGCTGCAGTGCGGCCACGATAATGCCGAGCGCGGCGCCCATATAGACGACCAGGTCCATAACGCAAATGGAGCGCAGCTGCATCACCAACAGGTGCATGGTCGCTGTGCGGAAACGCTCGGACTCGGCGTTGATGCGCTCGTGCCAGCTTCGATCGGCCTGGTAGACCTTAAGGGTGGTGAGGCCCTGAACAGCCTCCAGGAACATGCCGCCCAGATCGACGTAGCTGCCCCAGTACTCGGCGCCGATCTTTTTGGCGTTGCGCATGACCATCATGATGGAGACGGGGATGACCGGGACGCAGGCGAGCAACAGCGCGGCGGGCAGACCCGCCTGGCCCACGAGCAGCACAAACAGCGTGATGGGTGCCAGGCCAGCAAAGAAAAGCTGCGGCAGGTAACCGCCAAAGTACACCTGGAGCTGCGTGGCGCCCTCGACGCTGGTCTGGACGGCCTCGGCGGTGGGAACGGTCTCGGTGTAGGAGGGGCCGAGTGCGGTGAGCTTGTCGTAGACGAGCGAGCGCACGCGGCGGACGGCCTCGAACGCGGCCTTGTCGCCGGCGCGTTGGGCCAGGTAGATGGAGGCGGCGCGCACGATGATGGCGGAGGCGAGCGGCAAGGCCGCCTGTGCGAGGGCATCGACGGCGAGCGCGGCGGAAAGACCGTCCGTGACGATGCCGCCCAAGATGCGCGCAAGCATCCACATCACCGTGATGTTTGCCATGAGCGCGATCCACTTAAACAGGACACTTGCCATAATGTAGGGCGTTGCCTGCGGAACCAGGGAGAAGAGCCGCTTCTCGAACATGAAACCTCCTATGCCGTAACGGTGCCGGGCGGGGTTCTCGGCAGCCGCTTAGTTAGCCAAATGCAACTAGAGTAACATTGTGTAGCGGATAAGTATGCCGAGGGTTATTTTTTGGCCGATGAACTGCGTAGAAAGTTCAAAATTGTTGAGTGTGGCGAACTTTGTGGTGGACGGAATGCGGGCGCAATTCTGATCGTGTGCGGCCCCGCTCCAAAACGTGTACATCAGCCTCCAAAAGCTGCAGAAAATGACATGTTTGGAGGCTGATGTACATGTTTGGATAGGGGCGAGGGCGGCGACGGACGAAAGTCACGCCTGTGCCACGTCCGATGTGCTAGCGTTTGGGTGAACAAAACGAGCCCGTGCGGAAAGGATCCGGACCGTATGCAACGTGGAAGTACATCTCCGCTGTCCCGCGAGACCGATGCGCCCGAAACCATCGTCAAGCTGGAGTGCGACATCGACGATGCATCGCCCGAGGTACTCGCCTATGCCGCCGACCGCCTGCGCGAGGCGGGTGCGCGCGAGGTGCACTGGCTGCCTCTCTACTGCAAAAAAGGTCGCCCCGGCTGGCAGCTGCAGGTGATCTGCTCGCACGAGGATATCGAACGCCTGCAGACGATTATCTTTTTGGAAACCACGACCAACGGCATTCGTCGCCAGGTCATGGAGCGCGTTTGCCTGCCACGCCGCTTTGAGCGCGTAACGACGCCATGGGGCGAGGTATCCGTCAAGGTGGCCACCCTACCCGACGGCAGTGAGCGCGCGGCGCCCGAGTACGAGGACTGCGCCCGTCTCGCTCGCGAGCATAATGTGCCGCTCCAGCGCGTGATGCGGGCGGCCCAGAGCGCGGCACTGCGATTTGAATAACGCGGCTGGTGGCGACATCCTGCGCCTAGCCATATCAACCCCATTCGAAAGGATCTCCCCATGAAATACCTCATCGCCTCCGACATCCACGGCTCGGCATACTGGGCCGAGCGCCTCTGCGCCGCCATCGAGTCCGAGCAGCCCGATCGCATTGTGCTGCTGGGCGACCTGCTCTACCACGGTCCGCGCAACGACCTGCCGCGCGACTATGCTCCCAAGCGCGTGATTCCGCTGCTCAACGCCCTAGCCGACCGCATCATCGCGGTGCGCGGCAACTGCGACGCCGAGGTCGACCAGATGGTCCTCGACTTCCCCGTCATGGCCGACTACGCCACGCTGTTTGACGAAACCGGCCGTGAGCTGTTCTTGACGCACGGCCATGTCTTTGGCGCCGGCATGCACAACAGCGTCGACCACGCGCCCGCGCTGCCTGAGGGCTCCGCGCTCGTCTACGGTCACACGCACATCAAGATCAACGAGGAGAGCGCCGCGCACCCGGGCCTGTGGCTTTTCAACCCCGGCAGCGTGAGCATTCCCAAGGACGGCACGCACAGCTACGGCATCTACGAGGGCGGTGCGTTCCGCCACGTGGTCATGGAGGAGGAGTAGCCATGGCGCAGCATATGGCTCAGCAAAATGCCGAGGGCTCGCGCGACCTGTCCACGCTGGTCGACGCGTCGGCCGAGCTGCAGCATCTGGTGCAGACCATCTGGCGCCTGCGTCAGCCCGATGGCTGCCCGTGGGACCGTGAGCAGACGCACCGCAGCATCGGCAAGAACATGATCGAGGAGGCCTACGAGGCACTCGACTGCATCGAGGCGGACGACGCGGTTCACCTACGCGAGGAGCTGGGCGACGTGCTCATGCAGGTCGTGCTGCATGCGCAGATTGCGGCGGACGCCGGCGAGTTTACGCTGGCCGACGTGGCGCGCGATATCGACGCCAAGCTCATCCGACGCCATCCGCACGTCTTTGGCGATGCGGATGCCGACAGCTCCGACGAGGTACTCAAGATTTGGGACGAGGTCAAGCTTGCCGAGAAAGCCGCCAAGGACAAGGCCGTGGCGGCGGGCGAGGCCGCGCCCGAGGGCCTGCTCGACGGCGTGCCCACGCATCTGCCGGCGCTGATGCAGGCGCAGAAGGTGTCACGCAAGGCGGCTGCCGTGGGCTTTGAGTGGGAGACGGTCCAGGACGTGTGGGACGAGGTCGCCGAGGAACGTGCCGAGTTTGAGGCCGAGGAGCCCGGCTCGCCCGAGCGCGAGATGGAGTTTGGCGACCTGCTCTTTGCCCTAGTCAACGTTGCGCGCAAAGAGGGGATTGACGCCGAGAGTGCCCTGCGCGCGAGCACGGCCAAGTTCCGCCGCCGCTGGGCTGCGATGGAGCAGATGGCGGCTGACGCCCACGTGGATCTTGCCGAGCTTTCGACCCACGGCCTTAACGACCTGTGGGATGCCGCAAAGGCGGAGGAGTAAGACTGCGGGAATGACGGGCTGACACGCCTCATCGTTCCCGCTAAATTTTTCGAAAATCAAGTGTATCCCTCGGTTAACTTAGGGCATAATGCAAAAAGTGCGACATGGCTAACTTACGGAGGCGCACCGATGGTGCACGGTCAGCCGGTCGCTTGCATCCACTACGTTTCCAAGTGAGAGGGAGACAACATGAGCGATATTTTGGACGTCTACGGTCGCGAAGTGCTCGACAGTCGCGGCAACCCCACCGTCGAGGTCGAGGTCGTGCTCGAGGACGGCAGCTTCGGTCGCGCGATGGTGCCTTCGGGCGCTTCGACCGGTGCTTTCGAAGCCTGCGAGCTGCGCGACGGCGACAAGGGCCGCTATCTGGGTAAGGGTGTCTCGCAGGCCGTCGAGCACGTCAACAACGAGTGCGCTAACGCCGTCGTGGGCCTCGACGCCTTCGACCAGCGCGCCGTCGATGCCGCGCTGATTGCCGCGGACGGTACCCCCAACAAGACCAATCTCGGTGCCAACGCCATTCTGGGTGTGTCGCTGGCAGTTGCCCGCGCCGCTGCCGAGTCGGCGGGTCTTTCGCTGTACCAGTATCTGGGTGGCGTCAACGCCCACCTGCTGCCCACACC